>DATLUM010000039.1 GCA_035533095.1 Acidimicrobiales bacterium
TCTGGCGACGCCGTGCTCGTTGAGCTCCATCGTCAACGGGACCGGCGCCCTGAGGTCGCTGGGCGCTTCGGTGATTTACCTCGACTCGTCTGACATCAACACGCCGCCCACCTATGGAAGCTATGTCGCCAATGCCGACACGACCCAGCCCGGGACCATCACGTTGTCCCCGGGAGACGCCAGCAACACCGTCTACGTCTTCATCTACGAGCTGGATTCCAGCGCCAGCCCCGTGACACGTTGGGGCTGCTCCGCATGCGCCCCGGTGCGCACCACCGGACACCAGCGCGTGGTCGTCGACCTCAAGCTCAAATGGCAGCCGGTGCTGGCTCGGTTCCTCGGCATCCCGGCGACCGTGACATTCGACTCTCAGACAGTCGACCGGCTGGAGTTCTGATGCGCGGGCGAACCCAATCCGGCCAGGTCATCGTGTTGGTGGCGTTCGCGCTGCTCGCGCTCATCGGGTCCGCCGCCCTCGTGCTGTTGGCGGGCTCGGTCGAATGGCAGAAGAACCAGCTTCAACAGCTCGCCGACCAGGCTGCGCTCGACTCGGCCATGAAGATCGGCATCGGCTGCAACGCGGCGAGCGCCAAGGCGGTCATCACGGAGGCCGACGCCTTTGTCAGTTCGCAGCGCTCCGGCGCGACTGGTGTGCTCATAAGCGGGAGCGGCTGCGCCACCTCGTACACGGGCACCGACACGTTCGCGGGCGGGCTGAGCGAGACGATCCACTATCCCTATCGGGCTCACCAACAGCAGGTCGAGGTCATCCTCACGCTGACGCTTCCGATCTCGTTCGGAACCGAGCTCGGGCAAACCACCACCAAGGTGGTGCGCCGAGCCGTCGGTCAGCAGCTCGCGGGCTCGACGACGGCTATCACCGCCGGTACGCTCAACTGCACCGGCGGCCAGGTCAACGTCGCCGGTTCGGTGACGACGGGAACGATAAACCTGAGCGGAGGATGCGCCCTGTACTCGCACGCGCGCCTTGACGCGGCGTCGGGCACCTACTCGGACCTCGGCAACGTCTCCGTTTACACGGCAGGCCAGGCTTGGACCACTGCCGGAGGCTCGTGCGCCGGGGGCGCCAACTCCGGGAGCTCCAACGCCATCTGCGCCGACGGTTCCGAGGTCTCCGGGCACGTTCCCGTGACATGCGGTGCGAGCGGGACCAACGCATTCCTCTCCGCGGGCGATGCGGCGGTCAACCCAAACCCGTGCGCAGCGGGCGTAGCGTCGCAGCCTGTAGCGCCCATCTCCAGCGCCCAGCCGCCGGAGCCGGACACTGACGCCGCCGCCATCGGCTCGTTGAGGAACAGCGCCAACGGAGCTCTGGGAGCGCCCTGCACCCCGGCAGGCGCCTACACCACGCCGATCAAGGTCAACGGAACGACCGTGGCCACAGGCCTGGGTCCTGCTCCCACCAAAGATGCCAGCGGCGTCTACCACTTCAAGCCCAGCTGTTACGGGTATCTCGATCCGAGCTCCCTTACCGGCGGGATTGCCAAGGTCCAGGTCGGTCCGGAGGTCGGCCCGACCAAAGCCGACATCATCGTCACGCTGCCCGCCGCGAGCACCGCCGGCACCCTCCTAGTGGTCACCTTGCGGTCCGACACCAAGCCCTCGAACAAACCTTTCGGCGCGCCCCCCAATTGGCTTCCCGCACCCGAGAATTTTCAAGACGGCATCGCCCACACCCAGATCTGGTACTACCCAAGCAACCCGGGCGGGATCCTGAACGCAGACTTCGCCGTGAGCCCGAACTCGATCGATGGCGTCGGCCAGATGAGCGAGTGGTCCGGCGCGGCCGCTGCTCCTCTCGATGTCACGGGCACTCTGACCCGGACCACGAATCAGTCTGCGGTGACCATCTCGACGAGCGCTTCCATCGCGACCGCAGGGGAACTCGTGGTGACGGACATGGGCGCCCTACAGCAGGCAGCCCAGACGTACAGCTCAGGCGCTGGGTGGACGAACACCGCCTCTGACATGACAGTCGAGGGATTCGCATCGGAATACGAGATCAACCCGACCGCGGGCGTACCCGCCAGCGAATCGGTCACCGTCGGCACGGCGACCACGTGGGCCTCGGTGATCGCGGCATTCAAGCCCGCCTCCTCGGGCGCGGCTGGCGTGGTCCTCGACCCGGGCTTCTACTACTTCAATGGCGCCGGTTCACCAGGCGTCGGCGGGATCTGCCTGAACAGCAGCCGGCTGATGGCTCTTGATGTCACTCTTGAATTCGTCAACCAGGCCAGCTTCTCGTCGGGGACCTGTGCCGCAGGAGGCGGCGCGGCATGCGCCGGCGCGTGCGCCTTCGGCTCCACCCCCTGCTCGATCTCGGCCTGTCCCCCCAATGCGCCCTTCGACTCGGCCTCCGGAGGGGGCTACACCTGGTTCGCCGCCCCTTGCTCGTCTGCGCCGGCGGGTGACAGCAGCTGTGCCGCAACGTCGTGGTGCCCGACAGAAGACCGGGCGTGCTGGAATACGCTCATCTGGCAGGCTCCCGGCGGCACCGGCCAGATCGCCATCAAGGGATCGTCGGTGACTCACTGGCTGCTCGGATCGGTCTTCTGGGCGGGCGCCTGCACCGACTCGGTCAACGGAGCCTCGACGATCCAGGGCACCGTGCAGTGCGGAACCCTTTCGATCTCGGCCGGCGCGGGAGCCGGCACCGCCATCGGCGGCGACCACGGCGTCAGTACCGCCGTGGTGGAGGCCGTTCTTGTCGAATGAGTTGATTCCGGGGGCGCATCGTGGCAGGCTTGCGGCCTATTCATGTCGATAACCAGCCCTTCCGCGGGGCGGCCGCGGCGCGGGCGTCTATACATCGTGGTCGGCGCGGTGCTCGCTGTGATCGCCTTCGGGACCGCCGCCCTGCTGGCGAGCCTGCCCCTGATCCAGGGCAACACCACGGGAACGACGATCGTCGTGGCCAAGAACGCCATCACCGCCAGGACGGTGATCCAGGCGTCTGACCTGGAGCTGAAGAGCTACAGCCCCGAGCCACCCGGGGCCTTCACCTCGATCGTGCAACTGGCCGGCAAAGGAGCTCGAGTCGACATCCCGGCGGGGTATCCCGTGACCGCGAACATCGTGGCCCCTTCCGGTGACCTCCTGAGCAACAGCGACGTGGCCTTCCTCCCAATCCCTTCCGGCTACGTGGCCGTCACGGTGCCGGCCGGTGAGCAGCTCGGCGTGGGCGGTTACGTCCAGGTCGGCGACCGAATCACGATGCTCGCCACGATCAACACCGGCGTTTTCGGCGCCAGCCCCGGCGTTCCGGCCGTGCGCACGGTCTTTCGCGACCTGGACGTGATCAGGGTCGGACCGGCCAC
>DATLUM010000040.1 GCA_035533095.1 Acidimicrobiales bacterium
CCCGCCCGCCCCGCTTCTCCTCCCGCGCCCGAACGGCCGGGAAAGGCCCCAAACAAGGGCCGACAGAAGCCGGAAACGGGCGGGGACAGGCAAACACAGCCCTCCACCAGCCATTCACGCCACCAACGAACCCGTCACCGAAAAGAGTTTTTCGGGGCGAAGTAATTAGAAGGTTCGCGTCCGACGCCGCTCGCTCGCGCCGGCAAAAGGGCAAAACAAGCAAGACACGCTCCCGATCGTGCAGGTAGCCGCCTGCCGCAGGCAGAACTCTGAGGAGCACCATGCCATCAGCTGTCCACGACCGCGTTGCTAGGTTGGCCGCGAGGAGGGCCCCTGCCAGCGCGAGAGCCGGAAGGTGGCCGAAACCGAACCTTCTACGGCCTACTGGGGGGTCCGAAGAGTGAGATCGTCACGACGCCAGACCGCTGCCATCGCAGCGGTGGTGGCACTGATCGCAGGAGCGTGCGGGGCCAGGGTCCCGCCCTACTTCGGGCCGGCCAGCCAAGTGGGCGTCGGGGCCGGGAGCGGCCAATCGGCAGTCTCCAACGGCGGGCAGAGCGCGTCGGGCCAGGGCACGACCGCCACGACGCTGTCGAGTCTCGGCGTCGCGCAGTCGGCGAGCGCCGCCCAGGCCGGGGGCGGAGGACAATCAAGTGGTGGCGCCGGTGGCCAAACGGCTGCTGCGCAGGCCCTCTCACCGGCGAACTTCAACCTCGACCCTCGCGCTGAGGCCGCCTACTGCTCAGGCGGCTCTGCGAACAAGGCTTCCGACGTCGGCATCACGCCGACGACGATCAACGTGGGCAACGTCAGCGGCCTGTCGGGCCTCCTGTCCAACAACTTCAACCAGGGCCCAGAGGCGGTGCAGGCGCTGTTCGCCGCGGTCAACCAGGCCGGCGGCGTCTGCGGACGGAAACTCAATCTCCAGGTCGAGGACGACGGCCAGGACACATCGCACAACGCCTCCGACATACAGGACCTCATCCCCAAGTCATTCGTGTTCGTCGGGTCCACATCGGACGCCGACAATGGCGGTGTCCCCGCGATGCAACAGGCCGGGATACCGGACATCGGTCAAGCGATCAACTTCACGCGCGGAGCGAACGCGAACTACTTCACCGCCGGAACTTTCGGAGCGCAGCAGAAGGGCAACCAGGACTACATCTACGACACGCTGGCCGCCGGCCTGAAGGCCAACAACAACTTCCCGAAGAACATGGCGTTCCTCGCCTACAGCATTCCCATCAGTGCCCTGGCCGCCAAGCAGTTCGAAACCCTGTGGCAGGACAGCGGTGGGGGCGTCTGCGCGGCATCGGACCTGAACGTGTCGCCCGCGAGCCCCAACCTGACGGCGGACGTGCTCAACATGGAGAACGACCACTGTGACGGGGTGTTCACCACCATGGACGTGAGCGGTAACGCCAAACTGCTGCAGGCCATGTACAACCAGGGCTATGTGGTTGGAAAGCCCGGGGGACCCATATATGCGGGAACCACCCTCGACGGGTACACGCCGGCGCAGATCTCGACCGCAGGCGTACAGCAGGCACAGGGCTTCCAGATCTTCTTGAACTTCACCCCGTTCAACGAGAATCAGCCGGCCCTCAAGATGTACCTCAGCCAGCTCCAGACCTACGAGCCGGGAAAGCAGCCCAGCTCCTTCGGCATCGAGGCCTGGGCATCCGCGCAGATGTTCATCTATGCGTTGATCAAGGCCGGCCAGAATCCGACCAGGGCTGCGATCAAGAGCATCCTCAGTAGCCTCACCACCTGGGACACGGCGGGCGCGATGGCACCCGCCCATGAACAGGCCCGCACCCCCGGCAACTGCATCATCGAGGTTCAGGTGAAGGGCAACGACTTCGTGCGTGTCTGGCCGTCCAGCGGGTTCTACTGCTCGAACAACCTCGTAGCCGTCCCGGCTTCATAGGGGACCCCTGGTGTTTCCCTTCATCGTCGTCGGTCTTTTCACCGGAGCGGTGTACGCGCTCGCCGCTATGGGCCTGGTGCTCACCTACAAGACGTCAGGCATCTTCAACTTCGCCTACGGCGCCATCGCCATGATCTGCGCGTTCACCTTTTCGGAGCTGCGCGACACGCTTGGTCTGAGCCAGTGGTATTCGCTGCCCATCGTGCTGATCGTCGTAGCGCCCGTGATCGGCGTAGCCATGGAGCGGTTGTTCCGGCCGTTGACCTCGGTCCCAGCCGAGATCCAGATCGTCGTGACGCTCGGCGTGCTCGCCTTCTTCCAGGCCCTCGAACCGATCATCTACGGCGGCCAGGCACGCGCTTTGCCGAGCATCTTCCCGACGTCCACCTTCAGGATCGGAACCCTGCGCGTCGGGTACGACGAACTCGCGACGCTCCTGTTGACGATCGGGCTCGGCCTGGGCCTATGGCTGCTGCTGCGTCGCACGAAGTTCGGCATGGCCACCCGGGCGGTGGTCGACAACCGGGACCTTTCTGCGCTGGCCGGGGTGAGGTCGGAGTCGGTGAGCCGGGTGGCTTGGGTCATCTCCTGCGTCTTCGCGGGCCTGGTGGGAATCCTCCTGAGCCCGGGCGAGGGTCTCGATCGGTACTCGCTGGTGTTGCTGGTGATCTACGCCTTCGCTCCGGCCGTTCTCGGGAAACTGGTCAGCCTCCCTCTCGCCTTCCTAGGGGGCATAGTGATGGGCGTCGTACTGAGCGTCCTCACCAAGTACGACAGCAACGCCACCGTGGCCGACATCCGGCTCGCGTTCCCCTACGCCGCTCTGTTCGTGCTCCTCGTGGCGTACGGCGGCCGGCTCAAGGAGGTTCGCTCCTCCTTCCGACCGCTGCGCAGCCCACCGCCGCGGCCGATCAGCGGATCGTCGTTTGTCGCCGGCATCGTGCTCCTCATCGCAGCGTTGATCCTTCCGTCGCTCGTCAGCGGGCCGCAGCTGAGCGACGTCACCCTTGGGGTGATCTTCGCCGCCATCGGGTTGACCCTCGTGGTGCTGACCGGATGGGCGGGGCAGATCTCGCTCGCGCAGTTCAGCTTCGTCGGGATAGGCGCCTTTACCGTCGGTCACCTCGGCGGTGCCCACGGGGCTGGCTTCTTCCCCGCTGCGCTGCTCGGCGTTCTGATCGCGATCCCTGTCGGACTGCTCGTCGGACTGCCGTCGCTGCGACTGTCGGGCCTGTACCTGGCTCTGGCCACGATGGCGTTCGCCCTCCTGATGGACAACCTCGTCTTCAACCGGCCTGACGTCGGGGGAGGGTCGACCGGGATGCCGATACACCGTCCACGTTTGGGACCGTGGAACTTCGCGTCGACGACCAGCTTCTACTACCTGTGCCTGGGCGTCCTTGTGGTCTACGTGATCGGGGCTTCGGTCCTGCGTCGCGGCCCCATCGGGCGGCGGTTGCAGATGATCAACGACTCGCCCCTGGCCGCGTCGACCTTCGGCGTCAGCCTGACCCTCACCAAGTTGATCACCTTCGCGGCGTGCGGCGCCGCCGCCGCTTTCGCCGGCGCCCTCTTCGCTGCAGGCAGGCAGTTCATGAGCCCGAGCGACGTCTCGTTCAATGCCTCCCTGGAGCTTCTGCTCCTGGTCGTGCTCGGCGGACGGTCCCTGGTCGGGGGAGCACTCGTGGCGGGGGCCGTGTTCGGAGTGCAGCTTTTCCCCATCCCGGCAACGGTCGAGCAGTACATCCCGCTGGGTGTCGCCCTCGGGGTCATCGGAGTGGCGAACAATCCAGAGGGCCCGATCGCCATGACGGTCAGGATCGTCAAGTACCTGTCAGCTGTGCTGCAACGCGCGCCGCGACCCGGCGAAGTCGCGCCCCCGGCCCAACAGGCGACCCCACATCGGCTGGTGGACGAACAGCCGTCCGTACCGACCCCGGCAGGCGCCCGTGTCTAGCGACACCACGGTCGAGCTGGCGGTAGCGCAGGTACTCACCTGCCAGGAGATCACCGTACGTTTCGGTGGCCTCGTCGCTCTCGACGGCGTCGGCTTCGCTGCGCGGGCAGGGAGCATCACCGGTCTCATCGGCCCGAACGGGGCCGGCAAGACAACCCTCTTCAACGTCATGACCGGCGTTCTGGAGCCGACTAAGGGCCGCGTCTACTACGACGGGGTCGACATCACGTCGTGGGCCCCGCATCGCAGGGGGCGGGCCGGGATCGCACGCACCTTCCAGCGGCTCGAGCTGTTCATCGGTCTCACCGTCTACGACAACCTTCTTGCGGCGTGGGAGGCCTCTGTCAGGGGCGGCGTGGTCGGGCGGCATTCGGCTGACGGCCGCGAGGTGGTCCAGGGCGTGATCGAGTGGCTACGCCTCGAGGACCTCGCGTACCGGGCGGCCGGAGGGCTTTCGACCGGCCAGGGGCGGCTGGTGGAGCTCGGTCGGGCGCTGTGCACGAACCCCAGGCTGCTTCTCCTCGACGAGCCGAGCTCGGGCCTCGACTCCCGCGAGACCGATCGTTTCCGTGACATCCTGCTCGAGGTGGCGCGCGATCCGAACGGGCCCGCCGTGGTGCTGGTGGAGCACGACATGGGCCTCGTCATGGACGTGTGCGATCACATCACCGTTCTCGACTTCGGGAAGGCGATCGCCGAGGGCTCCCCCGACGAAGTCCGCGACAACCCGGCGGTCGTGTCTGCGTACCTGGGCGCCCAGGAAGACGGCTCAGGGAGCACGCGATGAGCCAGCTCCTCGAGCTT
Source organism: Acidimicrobiales bacterium (assembly GCA_035533095.1). Classification (NCBI taxonomy): domain Bacteria; kingdom Bacillati; phylum Actinomycetota; class Acidimicrobiia; order Acidimicrobiales; species Acidimicrobiales bacterium. Next base: position 4,692 of record DATLUM010000040.1, read on the forward strand.
CACAACGTCAGCGTGTCCTACGGGGGCGTGCGCGCTCTGTCTGAGGTGTCCTTCTCCGTACCGGAGGGCTGCGTCGTCGCTTTGCTCGGCTCGAACGGGGCCGGCAAGAGCACCACCCTGCGGACGATCTCCGGCCTGGTTCGCCCGGAGGCGGGTGCGATCACCTTCGACGATGAGCGAATCGACCGGATTCCTCCACACGCCATCACGCGGCGCGGAATCCTCCATGTGCCCGAAGGAAGGGGGATCTTCCCGAGCCTGTCGGTCAAGGAGAACCTCCTGATGGCCGACTACGCCCTTCGGATGGCGGACGACGCGGTCGGCGAAGGAATCCAAGTCTTCCCGGCTCTGAGTTCACGGCTCGGCCAGCTGGCCGGAACGCTGTCCGGGGGGGAGCAGCAGATGCTCGCCATGGCCAGGGCCCTGATCATGCGGCCCCGCCTCTTGATGCTCGACGAGATCTCGATGGGGCTCGCTCCGCTGATCGTGAGCCAGCTGTTCGCCGCGGTACGGGAGTTGGCTGAGCGAGGCGTGACCATCCTCCTCGTCGAGCAGTACGTCGAGGCAGCTCTGGAGCTGGCCGACTACGCCTACGTCCTCGACAAAGGCAGGGTCGCCGACATCGGCGAACCCGGAGACCTGCGCGAAGAAGGCCTATTGACGGCTTACCTGGGAGGTGGCCACTGATGAGGATGACTACGAGGGCTCGCACCGCAGCCAGGCTTGTTGCGTTCTGCACCGCCGCCGGAGCAGCGACCGGCCTGGGCCTCCCCGTAGCGACCGCCCAGACAGCGGGATCGCTCGCGGGCTTCAACCTGGGCGCGACGTCAGCCGTGGTGCAGTTCGAGCTGAACAGCCCGGGACTCCTGCCTTTGGGCGACCCGACGGTCGGGAACATCTTCTCCGCCGACGTCCCCTTGGCGCGCACCACGGCGTCAAGCGGCCCGCAGATCGATGCGCTGGGTTCGCCGATCTACCCCGGAGACCCCGGGGCCCACGCCGGCACTGCAATCGCCACCTTCGGCGGCCCATCGCTTCCGAACGATCCCGTCTTGGCGGAAGCCACCTACCCCCCGACGCCGACCACCAAGACGAGCGAGTCGTTTTCTGTTCCCGGTGTCAGCAACGGCGCATTCTCCGTCGGCCCCGCTTCCTCTCAGTCTCAGGGTTCGCCAACCGGCGCTTCGGTCGACTCCACGATCGGTGACATCGGGATAGGCCCACCCGTCGGCAGCGCCACCAATCTCGTTCACATTCAGAGCGCCCACGCCACCAACGCGATGCAGATCGGTGACAGCAGCGTCTCCAGCATCGCCACCTCTGTCGCTACCGGGATCGACGTTGCGGGACAGATCCAGATATCGAGCGTGGAAGGCACCGCCGGAGGCACGTCGGATGGCAACAACGGGACGCCCAAAGCCGCCCTCACGATCGGCAAGGTGACCGTCGCCGGTCAGCCTGCCTACATCGACCAGGACGGTGTGCACCTAGTGGGCCAGAACGCCGGCGGCCCTGGGGTGACGGTCGCCAACGGGGTGCTGCAGAACCTCGCTAACCAGGGCATCAGCGTGCACACCATCTCGCCCACCGAGGTCACCAACGGTCCGGTCGGGTCGGGCGACTCGGGCGCGGTGGTGGTCACCCTCACGACCTCGACCCCGGACGTGCCGGGCGCCGGCTCACTGGTTCCGGGCGCACCACCTGTTCCTGGAGCGCCATCGATCCCTCTGGTGATCAACATCCTCATCGGCAATGCGGACGCCACCGCGAACGCCAGCCCGCTCCCGAACTTCAACTTCGGCAGTTCGGACTTCGGCAACAGCGTTGCATCCACCGGTTCGGGGACAGACACCGGCTCCTCCGGCTCCGGCCTCACCGGTGCCAGCGGAATCGCGCCGACGCTCTCACCCACGACTGTCACCATCCCACCAACCGGCCCAGGTTCCAGCGCACAAGCCGCCCGGCGGTTCAGCGCCGTCCTCGCGGGTCTCGGCAAACCCATGTCGGTAGGGCTGATCATCGGGCTCCTCTTCCTGGCGCTGTGCGCCTCGGGGGGAATGCTCGGTTACGCCCGCTGGCAGTTGATCGACGGGAGACGGAGTTGAAACTCTCAATGCCCAGGAAGCTTTCGCTCGGCGGAGGGGCCGGACGACGCCCTCTACTCGGACGCCGGCGCTCAGGACCACCGGCCGCTCGCCAGCGAACCGGGCCCGGCCTGGCCTCGCGCCTCGACCTTCGAAACACCTGGCAGGTCGTCGCGGGCTCCATTCTCATACCCCTCGGCGTCGCCGCGATCATGATGGCCTGGTACGGGGCGGCCCACGCCCGGGTCGACCAGCAGCAGATCCCGTACCTCATCAGCGGCGGGTTGCTCGGTCTCGGGGCGATAATCGCCGGCGCACTGCTCTATTGGGCGCACTGGCTGTACCGCATCTACGACCAGGCCGCCGTCCAACACCAGGAGTTCATGCGCAGCCAGGCCGAGATCCGCGACGCGCTCCTCTCCGGCGGGGGCAACCGCCCGGCCGCCGGCGGGTTGCGGCGCCGCTCGCCGGAGCAGGCCGTAGACGTCACCACCGGGGAGTCGGCCGCGAACGGCTCGGCGTTTGTCGCGACCGCGTCTGGCTCCAACTTCCACCGCCCCGACTGCCCGATCGTCGCACGCCATCCCCGCGGGTTGCGAGCGGTCTCGGAGAAGGCGGCGCGCCAGCTCGCTCCCTGCCGCATCTGCGAGCCACTGGTCCCCCAGACCTAGGGGCAGGCCGGGCCTTCCGCCCGAACGCCTACGGAAGCGAATAAGCGCGGCCGTGAGCGCGCGCTTCGAGCGCGGTCGCGAACGCGGTCCAGAACGCTGCGCGGCGCCGCCCCTCGTCGGCGAGCTCGTATACCCGGCTGAGCGGCACGGCGCCGGCGTATGACGCCAGCTCGCTTCCGGGCTCGGTCCGGTCGAGCCATTCGACGAGCTCCGACAGCTCCGGGCTGGAGGCCATCGCCGGGTCGTCGCGCCAGTCGCCGGCGGGACGGGGCGGCACTCGCGGCAACACGCCGACTGGGGTCGCCGGCGCCCCGTCGAACTCCCGCCGTATCCGCCGCACCGTCTCGGGGGACACCTTCGCCACGCTCGCAATCTCCCTCAACGACCCACCCGGATTCGCTCGCAGCGCCTCGACTACCCGCTCACGGATCATCCCGGGTTGCGCCGGCCTGCAGCGCCCGTCGCGCCCCAGCCGCGACTCGATGTCGACCACGGTCCCTCTCTCCAACACTGCAGCACTCTCCTTCCGGGCGCCCTCGGCAGGGGACGCTGCCACGGCTGCAAGCGGCGCTGCCGCGGTTAGGGGCTTGGGGCGCGACGAGCGCAACCGGGCGACGGTGTGGGGCGACAGCGCGCACGCCTCGGCGATGCGGCGATCGGACCAATCGGGGTGCCGGGCGAGGATCTGCTGGCCCGCCCGTGTGCGGTCCGCGACCGACAGCGGCAGGCCGTGGCCCACGTTGCGACGGACCGCCTCGACGAAGGCTTCGTCTGCGGTTCCGTGGAACGCCACGACCCGGACCGTCGGATGCCCCAGCCTCCTCGCCGCCGCCAGGCGGTGCGCTCCGTCGAGGACGACATTCGGGTGGTCGGCCCACACCAGCAGCGGCGGCCAGTTCCCTTCGAGCTCTGCGAGCGCTGCTACGTGGGACTCATCGAGCCCATCGGCGCGCAGGTGGTGGCGGATCTGCAGCTGATCGACCGAGGCGAGCGCACCCTCGTCGGCTCCACCTCCGGACAGCGCTTGGGCTACAACCGACATTTCAGACCCCCAGCCGGTACCTTGTCTATCTAACAGACGTTAGATTGCCCCTCCAGGCGACGCGGTGTCAAGCCGACGAACCGCCCATTCCCTGCAGGAACAGGCGGGTGTACCAATCGGTCAATTCGGTGTAACTCACCCTCCCCGGCTCCCGAAACCATGTCGGCGTGGCGTTGAGGACCACGAACAGGGTGCTGGCGGCCACCGTCGGGTCAGTCGACTCATCGAACACGCCCTCGTCGATGCCCTGCCGGATGATGTCCGCGACGAAGTGGTTCATCCGGTCACGCCATGCGAGCACCTCGGCCTGTCTTTCTTCCGACAGGAACCGGATGTCGCGCTCGACGACCCTGATCTGCGGTGGGTAGGTGCCACCCATCCACTGCCGGATGAATGCCGCAAGGCGCGTCTCCGCGTCCGCGCCCGCCACTTCGCCCGGCTCGTCGAGCAGAGCGAGGCCAAGTTGGTGCGCCCGCTTCATCACCGAGAACAGCAGATCCTCTTTGGTCTTGATGTAGTAGTAGAGACTGGGCGCCAGCAACTGAACTCGCGACGCGACGTCCTGCAGCGTGGTCGCCTGGTATCCCTTCTCCTCGAACAGCGCCGAGGCGGCGTCGAGGACTTCCTGCCAGCGGCGGTCGTTGAGGGTCCCGCGCGGCGAGACGCCTTCCGCTTCGGGATCGGCTTGACTTGAAGATGCGGCTCGGGTCGCTGGAATGGCTCGGGTCATCGATGGCTCCGTGTCCAACTGTGCTACCTGCTCGGTTGGACAACATTTCCAGATGGACTACCCGCCGGAGAAGCAATGGACTTCGAGCTCACTGACGACCAACAACAGCTGAGGGATACGGCGAGGTCCGTACTCGAGCGCGAGTGCCCTCCTTCGCTGGTGAGAAGCGCCTACGAAGGGCGCGCTTCGGAGGTCTCGGCGGCCCTGTGGAAGAAGATGGTGGATCTCGACTGGCCCGGCCTCGCGGTGCCCGAGTCGCTCGGCGGGCTGGGTTACGGCTTCGCCGAGCTCGGACTGCTGTGCGAGGAGCTGGGCCGTGTCGTGGCGCCGGCGCCGTTCATGTCGACGGTCACGCAGTTCGTTCCCATGGTGCTGGAGGCGGGTAGCGAGGAGCAGGCCAAGTCGCTTCTGGACCCGGTGACCTCGGGCGGAGGGACCGGCACGCTAGCTGTCGCGGAACCGGAGCACGGCTGGGATCTGCGCCGGCTCGGGGGCGTCGCGCGCACGAGCGCGACGGGATGGGTGCTGTCGGGACGCAAGACGTTCGTCTTCGATGGCGGTTCGGCCGACACCGTGGTCGTCGTCGCCGCGAGCGATCGAGGGGGTACGCCGGGGGTGTTCGCCGTGCCGAGATCGTCTGCGAAGGCGATCGCCTACGAGGTGATCGACCCGAGCCAGCCGCTCGCCGATCTGGAGTTCGACGGTGTGGAGGTTCCGGCGGAGGGCGTACTGATCGAGCCCGGCGATCCCCGTGCAGAGAGGGCCGTGCGCAGGGCGATCGAGCAGTCGGTCGCGGCCCTGGCGTTGAGCACGGCCGGGACCTGCCGAGCGATCTTCGACACCACCCTGCAGTACACCAAGGATCGCGAGCAGTTCGGCCGACCGATCGGGTCGTTTCAGGCGATCAAGCACCGGTTGGTCGACATGCTGATCGCCCTCGAGCGAGCGAGCTCACTCGCGTATTTCGCGGCGCTGACGATCGCCGAAGACGACGATCGCCGCTCGACCGCCGTATCGATGGCGAAAGCTGCCGCCGGCGACTGCCAGCGCCTGCTGGTCCAGGACGGTCTGCAGCTTCACGGAGGGGTTGGCTACATGTGGGAGCAGGATCTGCATCTGCATCTCAAGCGCGCGAAGTCGGGGGACTTCCTGCTCGGTTCCGGCCGCGAGCACAGGTCCGCCGTTGCTCGGGCCCTCGGACTGGTGGCCTGATGCGGCTCACGTTCGACCAGTCGGTCGAGGACTTCCGCGCAGAGTTCCTCGCGTGGCTGGAGAGGAACCGCCCGAGCACCGAGGAGATAGAGGCCGATCCCGCCAAGTCGTCGGGCCACGTACCGGGGTGGGCCAAGCGGTGGACCCGCAGGATGTTCGACGACGGGTGGCTCGTGCCGGGCTGGCCGCCTGAGCTGGGGGGGCGCAACGCGACACCGGTGCAGCAATTGGTCTATCTCGAGGAGATGGCCCGCGCTGGCGTTCCGCGCACCACGAACCCTCAGGGCCTCGGAATCGTCGCCCCCTCACTTCTCGACTACGGCACGCCCGAGCAGATCGAGCGCTACGCGATGCCGCTCCTCAGGGGCGAGGTCGGCGCCTGCCTCGGCATGAGCGAGCCCGGCGCGGGCAGCGACCTCGCGTCGCTCAGCACCCGCGCCGTCCTCGATGGCGACGAGTTCGTGATCAACGGGCAGAAGGTGTGGACATCGGGAGCCAACCATGCCGACTTCTGCTTCCTGTTCTGCAGGACCGACACCAGCGCCCCCAAGCACAAGGGCATCTCGGTCGTGCTGGTCGACATGAACACGCCGGGGATCACCGTGCGCCCGCTGCCGGAAATCGTCGGACCCGAGCACCCCGACCTCAACGAGGTCTTTTTCACCGACGTCGTCGTCCCGAGAGAGAACCTCGTCGGCACGCTCAACAACGGCTGGGCCATGGCGAACGGCTCCCTTGCTCACGAACGGGGGATGGTTTGGGTGTCGGCTTCGATAGTGCTCGACGAGGACGTAAGTCGCTTGATCGCAGACGCGCGCCAGTGCCTCGGCAACCGGGGGGACGCCGAGCGCGCCACCCTCGCCGGCGAGGTCGCCGACGCGTACATCGATACCGTCGCCGTTCGCTGCCTGGGTTATCGCGGGTTCGGCAAGTTGCTGAAGGGTGGCACGGCCCCCGAGCAAGCCGTGTTGAAGGCGTTCGCGAGCGAATCACGCCGGCGGCTGGCCCTCGTGGGAACGGAGGTCCAAGGACCGGAGGTCCTGAAGTCCAGCCCACCCTCGGTAAGAGGCACGATGCTCAGCAGCGAAGTCGGAAGCAACTGGCTCGAGCTGTATTTCCGGACCTTCGCGCTCACGATCTCGGCCGGGACTTCGGAGATCCAGCGCAACATAGTCGCCGAGAAGGTGCTAGGCCTTCCTAGAAACTGACAGCCACCAACACACAGAACCGGGAGCGTGAGGCCGTGAGCGCGAGTTCCGAACAGGCGGCGGACTTCGACCCAAGAGAGTTCCTCGATCCGGCCAACTCGGCCAACCCGCAGCCGTTCTGGGGCCGACTGAGAAGCATCGGGCCCGTGGTGCCGGGCCTGTTCGGCAACGTGCAGGTGGTGGGCCGCCGCGAGGTCGAGTTCGCCCTCCAGAACCCGCAGGTCTTCTCCTCTGCCATGGACGCTGTGGACCTCGGGCAGAAGCGGCCGCTCATTCCCCTCCAGGTGGACCCACCCGACCACGTCAAGTATCGCCGGCTCCTGGACCCCATCTTCGCCCCCCGTGAGATGGCGCGGATCGAAGGCGACGTCAAGGAGCTTGTCAACAACCTCATCGACGATTTCATCGAGCGGGGCGAGTGCGAGTTCGGTGCGGAGTTCGCGATCCCGCTTCCTTCCGCCGTGTTTCTGAAGATGATGGGGATGCCGATCTCGGACCTCGAGATGTTCCTCCAGATGAAGGACGGGATCATCCGCCCCCAAGGCGCCGACCTGGAGGAGATCCGCGACAACCAGCGCGGCTGGGCCGGCCGGATCGACGACTACTTCGCGTCGGCGCTGCAGGAGCGGGAAAAGGAGCGGCGGGACGACCTGATGAGTCGTTTTCTCGACGCTGAAGTCGCAGGCGAGAAGCTGAGCGAGGACGAGATCCTCGGCATGTGCTTCCTGTTGCTGCTCGCGGGCCTAGACACGGTGACCGACACCCTCGAATGTGACTTCGCTTACCTGGCACAACATGACGACGCGCGCGCGGCGATCGTGGAGAACCCCGACCTGATCCCCTCAGCCGTCGAGGAGCTACTGAGGTGGGAGACACCTGTCACCGCTCTCGGGCGCGTCGCCGCCGTCGACACCGAGCTCGCCGGCTGCCCCATCCCGAAGGGGACCAAGGTGGGCATCGCGCTGGGCGCCGCCAACACCGACGACTCGGTGATACCGGGCGCCGGCGAGGTCGACCTGTCGAGGAACCCGAACCGTCACCTCGCGTTCGGCGGCGGCGTGCACCGCTGCCTCGGGTCCCACCTCGCGCGGATGGAGCTGCGCGTCGCGCTGCGCGAGTGGCACCGCAGGATCCCCGAGTACCACATCGCTCCCGAAACGCAGCTCGTCTACACGCCGGGACTGCGCCAGATCGAGCGGCTGCCGCTCGTGTTCACCGCCGCGCCGGTGTAGCACCCGCAACGCGCTCACGGGGCACTGCGGATCGTCCCCCCGTCGACCGGTAGCGCAACCCCGGTGATCCACGCCGCCTGCTCGGAGCAGAGGAATGCGATCGCCGCCGCCACCTCGCCGGCCGTGCCCACGCGCCCGGCATCGATCGGAGCGCGTTCGACCATCCTCTCGAGCAGGTCCTCGGTGGAGCGACCGGTCGCCGAGGACGCCGCCTCGAAGCTCGCCACGATACCTTCGGTCCGGGTCAGTCCCGGCAGCACACAGTTGGCGAGAACCCCTTCCGACGCGTACGAGCGCGAAAGGTTGCGGGTCACGTTCACCAGCGCCGCCTTCGCCGCGGCATAAGGAGCGCAGAACGGCTCGGGCACGCGGGCCGTGTAGGACGCCATGTTCACGATCCGGCCCCACCGCTGCTGGCGCATGTTCGCCAGAGCGGCCGTCGTGAGACGTACGGCGCTGACAACGTTGATTCTGTACGCCCTCTCCCAGTCGTCGTCGGTGAGGCGATCGATGGGCAGGTGGCCGGCGTCGCTGCCGGCGTTGTTCACGACGATGTCGGCACCGTGCGATGCACTCACCCCGGATGCGGCCGACACGAGCGCCTCAGTGGTGGCCAAGTCGCACACGTCGCCGGCGACACATCTCAGCTCGATGCCGGGATGCGCCGCCCGGATATCCGCCTCGAGCGATGACAAGCCCTCGTACCCCCTCGCGGATACCACGAGGTTCACGCCCTCGGCGGCCAGGACCATCGCGACCGCCGCCCCTATTCCCCGGCTGGCACCAGTGACGATCGCCGTCCGGCCGGCGATACCGAGGTCCACGGGCCCCAGATCGTACTAGCAGTCGAGCGTCGTAGTATCGGTCCCGAATGAGGATCAGCATCGACCAGTCCAAATGCACCGGCCACGGCCGCTGCTACGTGCTCGCCCCCGACCTGTTCGGGGCCGACGACAGCGGCTACGGCGCAGTCACCCGCGAGGACGTGCCCGAGGAGCTGCGCTCGCAGGCGGACGCGGCGCAGCAGAACTGCCCGGAGCACGCGGTCGTCCTCGAGGAGGACTAGACCGGCGGCGGCCGGTGTGAAAACGCCGTTGTCGCTGGTATAGGGTCGGGGCGGACTTCGGATGGGGAGGGCCGCATGGACGTCGATGACCTGATCATGGTGAGCGTGGACGACCACGTGGTCGAACCGCCCGATGTGTTCGAGGGAAGGCTCCCCGCCAAGTACAGGGACCTCGCGCCCAGGTTCATCACCCGCGAGGACGGAACCAACGCCTGGGAGTACGAGGGCAACGTGATGTCCAACGTCGCGCTCAACGCGGTCGCCGGCCGGCCCCCCGAGGAATACGGCATCGAGCCGACGTCGTTCGACGAGATCCGCCCGGGCACCCACGACATCCACGAGCGCATCAAGGACATGGATGCCAACGGCGTGCTCGGCTCGCTGTGCTTCCCGTCGTTCACGGGGTTCTGCGGTCAGCTGTTCGCCCGGACCAAGGACAAAGACGTCGCCCTCGCGATGGTCCAGGCCTACAACGACTGGCACCTCGACGCGTGGTGCGGCAGCTACCCGGGCCGCTTCATTCCCTGTGTCATCCCGGCGATCTGGGACCCGGAGGTGATGGCCGCCGAGCTGCGCCGGACCGCCGCCAAGGGCGCCCTCTCCGTCACGTTCTCGGAGAACCCGTCGAAACTCGGGTGGCCGAGCTTCCACTCCGGCCACTGGGACCCGTTCTGGCAGGCCTGCTGCGACGAGGGAATCGTGGTGTGCCTCCACATCGGGTCCTCATCCGAGCTGGTCATAACCGCACCCGATGCCCCCATGGACGTGCTCATCACCCTGACCCCGATGAACATCGTCCAGGCAGCTGCGGACCTGGTCTGGTCACCCGTCCTCCGCAAGTTCCCCGATTTGCGCATCGCGCTGTCAGAGGGCGGGATCGGCTGGATCCCGTACTTTCTCGAACGGATTGACTACAACTACCAGCGCCATCACTTCTGGACCGGCCAGGACTTCGGCGACCGCCTCCCGAGCGAGGTCTTCAACGAACACATCATCACCTGTTTCATCGACGACCACTTCGGCGTCGCCAGCCGCGACTTCCTTGATATGGACAAGGTCTGCTGGGAGTGCGACTACCCCCACTCCGACTCGACCTGGCCGACAGCGCCCGAGACATTCATGAAACAGATGGACGGCGTGGACCGCCACGACATCGACCGGATCAGCCATCTCAACGCCATGCGCAACTTCGGCTACGACCCCTTCAGCTTCATGCCGAAAGAGGAATGCACGGTGGGTGCGCTCAGGCGTAAGGCGGCTGGCCACGACGTGTCGATCAAGGCAAAAGGAAAGCGGGGGACTGGCGCGACGCTCGCCTCCCAGCTGAACTACAAACGATGACCGGAACCGACTATCGCTATATCACCTACGAAGCCCTCGAAGACGGGACCATCGCCCGGATCCTCCTGAACCGGCCCAAGACCCGCAACGCTCAGAACCGCGGGCTTCTCGTGGAGCTTGACGACGCGTTCAGGCAAGCCGAAGCCGACGACAATGTTCGCGTCGTGATCCTGGGCGGCGTGGGACCGCTGTTCTCCTCCGGGCACGACATGGGATCGTCCGAGTCCGTAGCCGAAAGGACCCCGGGGCCCGACCAGCACCCGAGCATGGTGATCAACGGCGGCACCCGCGTCGGTGCGGAGAAGCTGATGCTGCAGGAGTGGCACTACTTCTTCGACAACACCCGCCGCTGGCGCAACCTCCGCAAGATCACCATCGCCCAGGTGCAGGGGACCGTCTTCGCCGCCGGCCTGATGCTGATGTGGGCGTGCGATCTGATCTGCGCGGCTGACGACGTGATGTTCGCCGACGTGGTCGGCACCCGCCTCGGGATGTGCGGCGTCGAGTACTTCGCCCATCCCTGGGAGTTCGGACCGCGGCGTGCGAAGGAGTTGCTGCTCACCGGCGACTCGCTCGACGTCGAAGAGGCCTACCGCATCGGCATGGTCTCGAAGGTGTTCCCTCGCGAGAGCCTCGAAGACAAGACGCTCGAGTTCGCGAAGCGGATTGCCAAGACTCCGACGATGGCCGCTCTGCTCATCAAGGAGTCGGTCAACCAGAGCGTCGACAGCATGGGCTTCTACAACGCTCTCAACGCCTGCTTCACGATCCACGAGCTCAACCACAGCCATTGGGCGCAGATCCACGAGTCGAAGTACCCCGTGGCCGAGCCGGCGGACGGTATCCCCGATTGGCGCACGGCGCCGCCGGTGCTCCCTCTCGTCAAGGACCAGCCGTCTGCGGCGCCGCCCAACGGCGCCGCAGCGCAGACTCCTTCCGCTCGGTGACCGGCGCCGGCAGCGGCGACACCCGGGCGGAAGCCCCGACCCTGCCCGCCGGCGTATTCGACGTACTCGACCGCCCGCTTCGCAACAGCCCGCACCACCCAGCGCTCGTCACCAGCCAGGGCGAGACCTCTTACGCGGGCCTCGACGCCCTGGCCAACCGTGCGTCGAACGCCCTGCGCGACCTGGGAGTCAACCCGGGCGATCGCATCGCGGTCTCGCTGCCCAACGACCTCGACATCGTCGTCGCGTTCCACGGCGCGATGCGCCTCGGCGCCGTGTGGGTGGGCGTCAACCGCGCGCTGGCGAACCCGGAGAAGGCGTACATGGTCGCCGACGCCGGCGCGACGATCCTGCTCTCGTCGGACGCCCCCCTTCCGGAGCTGCCGCGTGGGGCGAAAGCCGTCGACCTCGAAACCTGGCGCGGACTCGTCGCGTCCAGCCCGCCGTCCACTCTCTCGACCCGGTCGCAGCCCGATCCGTTCGCACCCGCGGCGATCGCCTACACGAGCGGGACGACCGGATTCCCCAAGGGGGCGGTCCATTGCCAGGCCGGCCTCATCATGCCCGGCGCCGCCACCGTCGCACGCCGGCGCTGGGGCCCGGAGCTTCGCAAGGGCGACTCCTTGCCGCTCACCATCGTGAACATGATGTGCCTGACGACGCTGCTGACAGCGCAGGCCGGCGGCACCGCCGTCATCATGGAGAAGGCCGACACCACCTCGATCGTCGGCTACATCCGCCGCCACAGGGTCGCCGTCTGGAACGGACCGCCGGCGCAGCTGCACACCCTCCTGCACGACGAGTCCGTGTCACCCGGGGACCTGGCCAGCCTCCGAGAGGTGTGGGTCGGCGGTGGCGACTGCCCCGACTTGTTGCGCACCGGCTTCGAGCAACGCTTTGGGGTGCCGGTCAGCCGTACCTACGGCCTCACCGAGGCCCCGGCGCTGGTGAGCATCGACGACCTGGAGGGTCCGCGCCCTCCCGGGTCGAGCGGCAGACCGCTCGACCACATCCACATCCACACCGGCGAGGGCGGCGAGATCGTCATATCCCCCACCAGGACCGGGCCGTGGTCCGGGACCTACCGGCCGGTGCTCGGATACTGGAACCAGCCGGAAGCCACCAGTGCCGTTCTGACCGGCGACGAGCTGCACACAGGCGACCTCGGCCACCTGGGCGACGACGGACACTTGCTCGTCCTCGGCCGGCGCAGCCAGCTGATCATCCGCGGCGGCGCCAACGTGTACCCCGCGGAGGTCGAGCGGGTGCTCGTTGACGCCCCGGGGGTCCGCGCCTGTGCCGTGGTCGGCGTGCCCGACGAGCGCCTCGGCGAAAGGGTGGGAGCGGTGATCGAGCCCGTCCCCGGTGTGGCACCCGACCGCGGCGCCATCCTCGCCCACTGCCGGGTAGCTCTCGCCGCGTACAAGGTGCCCGAGCGGATGGAGTTCGTCGAGCAGCTACCCAGAAACCAGATGGGAAAGGTCCCGCGCGCCGAAGTGATGGAGATCCTTCGGGTAGAGCGACCAACCGCACCCGATGCCATGATTGGGAAATGATCCGCGGCGAAGGTGAGGCGCTCATAGAGGGGGTGAGCGCGGACGACGTCTTCGACTTCGTGCTCGATCCGGCGCAGTACACCAAGGCCGACACGAAGATGCGGTGGGTCACGAAGCTCGCCGACCTGCCGGACGGGATGATCGCACGCGAGGACGGCACCTTCATGGGCCGGTTCAACGGGTCGGTTGTGACCCGCTACCGCTGGGACAGGCCCACCCACATCGACGTCACCTTGGAACACGGCGTCCCGGCGCATCTGCACGCCTGGTTCGAGATCGAAGAGCGCCACGGCGCGACGCGGATGCGCCACGTCGAGGAGATGGACTTCGGTCACGGGCCGCTCGGGATGCTGTACGACCTCGTCGCAGGCAGGTGGTTCGCCGGCGCGGTCAGCAAGGAGGTCGCTGAGATAAAGCGGCTCCTCGAAGCCGGCGAGCGAGGCCGGGGCCTCTCCGCCCTGTGACCGCACGCAGGGAAGTCGGGGGAGTGCTGCCGTTGCGGGTCAAGCCGTTCCTCGACCCCGACAACACCGCATTCTGGACCGGCGGGGAGAAGGATCAGTTGCTGATCCATCACTGCGCCGACTGCGGCTGGTGGACCCACCCGGCCGCGCCGAGGTGCAGGAAGTGCCACAGCGCGCATGTCTCCCCGGAGCCGGTGAGCGGCAAGGCGAGGGTGGCTACCTACACCGTCAACTACAAGCCCTGGATCCCCGGCTCGGAGCCGTACATAGTCGCGCTCGTAGAGTTGCCCGAGCAGCCGGCGCTCTACCTCACCACCAACCTCGTCGGGATCGAAGCGGAGGACGTGGTGATCGGCATGGAGGTCGAGGTCGTGTTCGAGGAAGGCAACGGCGTCTGGTACCCGCTGTTCAGGGCCGCTGGATCGGGCGCCGGCGCATGACCCGTGCGACCACCCGGCGCATCGGGGAACGCCGGTCGTACATCTCCGGCATAGGGCAGTCGGTCGTCGGCCGGCGCCTTGGCCTGTCCGAGATGGAGCTCACCATGCAGTCGGCGCTCGAAGCGGTCGCCGACGCGGGCCTGCGCCCCGAGGACATCGACGGGCTTTCCACCTACCCGGGGACCGGGAAGGGCACGTCCGCCGGCGGCTTCGGCGGGCCCGGTGCGACCGACGTGATCGACGCTCTGGGCCTCAACGTCGAGTGGTACAGCGGGAGCATGGAGGGCTCCGCGCAGCTGCAAGCCGTCGTGAACGCCTGCATGGCCATCGCCAGCGGCCTCGCACGTCACGTGCTCGTCTACCGCACCGTCACAGAATCGACCGCGCAGGGTTCAGGCAGCCGAGAAGGCATCGGGGCGTCCGGGATGGGCCGCGGCGTACCGGGACCCTTCCAGTACCTCATCCCCTTCGGAGCCATGTCCGCCGTCGACTGGCTCGCCTACTCCGCCCGCTACCACTTCCACCACTTCGGTCTGACGAGAGAGAAGCTCGGTCAGATCGCGATCAACAACCGCCGCAACGCCGGACTGAATCCCAAGGCCCTCCTGCGCGAGCCGATGACCCTGGAGGAGTACCTGTCCGTGCGCATGATCGCCGATCCGCTCTGCCTCTACGACTGCGACCTTCCCTGCGACGGATCCACGGCTCTGGTGATCTCCGACGTCGACACAGCGGCCGACTCCGCCAAGACCCCGATCCAGATCCACGCCGTCGGGACAGCGGTCAGGGGACGTCCCTCGTGGGACCAGTGGGCGGACCTGGCGACCTTCCCGGGGCGCGGCCCCGCGGCGCAGCTTTGGGAACGGGCCGACCTGACGCCCGCAGATGTCGACGTGGCCCAGCTGTACGACGGGTTCTCTATGATCACGGTGCTGTGGCTGGAAGCGCTCGGCTTCTGCCCGACTGGCGGTGCCGGCGACTTCCTCGAGGGAGGCAAGCGCATCGCCCTCGACGGTGAGCTGCCGCTGAACACGAGCGGCGGCCAGCTGTCCGCCGGCAGGCTCCACGGGTTCGGCCTGATCCACGAAGCTGTCGTCCAGTTGAGAGGCGACGGCGGCGAGCGGCAGGTGCCCGGAAGGCACGAGGTTGCCGCGGTCGCCAACGGCGCGGGGTTCACCGCAGGCTGCATGCTCCTCACCCGCGGGCTCGCCTGAACAGCATCGCAGAGGGGCCAATACACTGCCCGGCATGATCAAGGTCGGTGCCCGCCTCGCCTGCCCGGACTGCCCCGCCGAGGTGGTCGTCACCCGCGCCGCCGAGACGTCGGCGACGCTCGCCTGTTCGGGGTGCGAGCTGGTGGCTCTCGATGCCGCCCGGCCACAAGGTGGCCACGCCTCGCCCGCTGACGCCGCCCCACAGCTCGGCAAGCGCTACGTCGACGACGACGCCGGCCTCGAGTTGCTCTGCACCAAGCCCGGTACGGGCGAGCTCACCTGTGACGGCAGGGCACTGTCGCTCAAGGCTGCCAAGCCGCTGCCCTCCAGCGACTGAGCATCGGTGGTCACGACCGGAACGGACCTCAGCCCCGAAGCGCAGGCAGAACGCGCCCGGCTGATGGACGCCGCCCTCAAGGTGATGAGGGTGAACGGCTTCCAGGCGGCGAGCGTCCAGGACATCCTCGACGAGGCCGGCCTGTCGACGCGGGCGTTCTACCGCCAGTTCCGGTCGAAGGACGACCTGCTCCTCGCGATGTTCCGGACCGCGTCGGCACGCGATGTCGACGCGGTCGCCAAGCGTGTTCGCGAGGCGTCGAACCCGATGGACGGGCTCCTGGCATGGGTCGACGAGATGCTCTCCATCGCGTTCGACAGGCGGCGGCTCAGCAGAATGGTGATGTTCAACAACGTCGCCCGGCAGATGACGGACTTCGACGAAGAGGTCGCCTACGTGCGCGCGGCGCTCAGCGCACCGCTGGTCGAGGTGCTCTCCGCCGGCGCCGCGGACAAGACCTTCCCGTCGACCGATCCACAAGAGGACGCCTCGACGATCTTCGATCTTCTGTGGAGCGTCGCCGGCCCGGCGCGGCAGCTCGGACGCGAATCGGCGCTAGAGCATCTGCTGCGGTTCTGCCTCCCGGCACTAGGCGTCGCAACCGACTGAAAACGGTATTGTCGCTGGTGCCGTCGGAGCGCCCGCTCCCGGTGAACAGAGGAACCTGCGTGGCATCGGATCGGTCATACGAGGGGTTGCGGGCTTGACGTCGCACACGGGCGCCGGCCACCTGCCCGAGGCGTTCAACCTCGAGGCCTTGGGCGGAGGGAGGTTCCGCGCGTCGAGCATCGGCGACCCCGAGGTGCACGACGTGGTGTTCGGCGGCCAGATCCTCGCCCAGGCCATCCTCGTCAGCGAAGCCGCTGCCAGAGAAACCGCGGCGGGCGGCGCCGAGCCGGGCAAGGACCTGTCGTCCATCCACACCGTCTTCAGCCGCGTGGCCACGATCACCAAGCCGCTCGAGATCGATGTCGATGTCCTTCACGACGGCCGCACCGCTTCGAGCCAGACGATCACCGTCCACCAGGGCGAACGGATCTGTGCGCGCGCCCTGGTTCTGCGCCAGGCGCCGGCGGCCGATTTCCTCCGCCACCAACACCCGAAGCCGGGCGTGCCCGGGCCCGCGGACTGCAAGCCGGCCGAGGCGCGCGGTCTGGTAGTGGAAGGCACCGAGGTACGCGTCGCCGGCGACGCCGGCACGTGGGACTCCTCCGAGCCGACCGGCCCGCCCGAGCTCAACGTCTGGATTCGCCCCCCGGGCGAGCTCACGCAACCCGAAGCCTTGAGCCAGGCACTTCTTGCCTTCGCGACGGACGGGTACCTCATCGGCGCCGCGATGCGCCCGCACGAGGGTGTAGGCCAGGACATGGCCCACCGCTCCTTGACCACGGGCGTCGTGACCCACACCATGCAGTTCCACGAGCCGGTTCCGCCGGCAGCGTGGCTGTTGATGGCTCAGGAGTCGACCCACGCCGGCCGGGGCCGGGCGTTCGGGCGGGCCGAGGTGTTCGCCGAGAGCGGCGCACTGGTGGCGTCTTTTTCCCAGGAAAGCATCATCCGCGACGGCAGGAGGCCCGATGCCCGCCTTTGAACCAGAAGAACGCATGCTTGTCGAGGGCAAGCTCACCCACGCAGACAGCGGGCGGACGTTCGACAACGTGAACCCGGCCACCGAGGAGATCATCGGAGTCGTGGCCGACGCGGGCACTGAGGACATGGACCGCGCGATCGCCGCCGCGCGCCGCGCGTTCGACCAGACCGACTGGGCCACCAACCACAAGTTCCGCCAGCACTGCCTCGGCCAGCTCCAGGTCGCTCTCGAGGAGGAGAAGGAGGAGCTTCGCTCCGAGTTGGTCGCGGAGGTCGGGACACCCGTGTTGCTGACTTACGGACCGCAGCTCGACGCGCCGTTGTCGGAAGCGATCACATGGCCGGCGTCGTTCATCGACGAGTTTCACTGGGAACGCGACCTGCCGGAGGGAACCGCCTTCGGATCGCGGAGCTGGCGCAAGGTAGTCAAGGAACCCGTTGGTGTCGTCGCGGCGATCGTCCCGTGGAACTATCCCTTCGAGGTGACGCTCAACAAGCTCGGCCCCGCGCTCGCCACCGGCAATACGGTCATCCTCAAGCCGGCGCCGAACACACCGTGGAACGCAACGCGCATCGGTCGTATCGCCGCCGAGAAGACCGACCTTCCGCCGGGGGTGCTGCAGGTCGTCCCGACCTCGGACAACACGGTGGCAGAACGGTTGGTCACCGACCCTCGGGTTGACCTCATCTCGTTCACCGGGTCGACCGCTGTCGGGCGGCGCATCATGGAGAAGGGAGCGCCGACGTTGAAGCGGCTGTTCCTAGAGCTCGGCGGCAAGTCCGCCGACGTCGTGCTGGACGACGCCGACTTCGCGTCGAAGCTTTCGATGTCGTGGACTGTGTGCGTGCACGGCGGTCAGGGGTGCGTCATGCTTACCCGCCTGCTCCTGCCCCGTTCGCGATATGACGAGGGCATCGAGATGATCGAGGCCGGGTTCCGCACTGTGTCCTACGGAGACCCGACGGACCCGTCCAACCTGCAGGGGCCCCAGATCAGCGCAGCGCAGCGCGACCGCGTGCTGGGCCTGATCCAGACCGCCCGGGACGAGGGCGCACGGATAGTGCTCGGCGGAGGCAGGCCCGCCCACCTGCCGGTCGGCTACTACGTGGAGCCGACGCTGATCGCTGACGTGGACAACTCGATGACCGTCGCGCAGCAGGAGATCTTCGGCCCGGTACTCGTCGTCATCCCCTACGAGGACGAGGACGACGCGGTCCGCATCGCCAACGACAGCCAGTACGGGCTGGGTTGCGGCGTCACCTCCGCTTCCGAGGAGCGCGCGATCGCAGTCGCCCGCCGCATCCGTGCCGGCACGGCTTCGGTCAACGGCGGCATCTGGTACGGCGCCGACTCCCCGTTCGGCGGTTACAAGGCGAGCGGCATCGGGCGCCAGAACGGCGTAGAGGGGTTCGAGCAGTACACCGAGACGAAGACCATCGCTGGCCCGCTGCCGGTCGAGCCCGGCGCCGGCGGCTTCCTCGACCCCAGCAGCTGAGCACCGTCCGGTCCAGACAGGGAGAACGTTCATCGTGAAGCGCATCATGGAGGGAATCCGGGTAATCGAGGTCGCCGCTTGGACCTACGTGCCCATGTCGGGTGCCGTGCTCGCCGAATGGGGGGCCGACGTCATCAAGATCGAGCACCCCGACACGGGCGACCCTCAGCGAGGACTGATCACCTCGGGTCTGATGCCGTCGGGTCCGGGTGGCGTGAACTTCATGATCGAGCTGCCCAACCGCGGCAAGCGCAGCGTCGGCCTCGACCTCAAGAGCGAGAAGGGACACGAGATCCTCCTCGAGCTGGTGAAGACCGCCGACGTGTTCGTGACCAACTTCCGCCCCCAGGCGCGAAAGAGCCTCAAGATCGACGTCGACGACCTTCGCGCCGTGAACCCCCGTTTGATCTACGTGCGCGGGTCCGCCCACGGCCAGCGTGGACCGGAGGCGGAGCGTGGGGGGTACGACGGGTGCTCGTTTTGGGCGAGGGGCGCGTCGGCGGACATCATCAGCGACCCCGACGGCTACCCGCAGATGCAGCCGGGGCCTGCATACGGTGACGTGATCGGCGGTCTGACGATCGCCGGCGGCATCTCCGCCGCCCTGTACCACCGGGAACGGACGGGCGAAGCTCTCGTCGTCGACAACTCTCTGCTCGCCACCGGCATGTGGGCGACAGGTGCCACCGTGTTGATGGCCGGCCTGTTCGGATTCGGGCGCATGCCACGCGGCAACCGGGCCAAGGTTCCCAACCCGCTGGTGCTGACCTACAAGACCAAGGACGAGCGGTATCTGTCGTTGATCATGCTCGAGTCGGACCGCTACTGGGCCGACCTGATGGAGAAGGTCGGGCGGCCGGAACTGGCGACCGACCCGCGCTTCGTCGACTCGGCCGCCCGCGCCCAGAACAGCGAGGCGTGCGTGGCCCTGCTCGACGAGATCTTCGCCAGCCGCACGTTCGAGGAGTGGAAGACGGTGCTGCTCGAAGTAAAGGGCGTGTGGGCGCCGGTCCAGACCGCCCAGGAGGTTCTCGACGACCCGCAGGTGCTGGCAAACGGCTACATCCGCGAGGTCGAGGCCGCATCGGGGACCAGCTTCCGCATGGTCGCCTCACCCCTGCAGTTCGACGAGGAGCCGCCCGACCTGGTGCGCGCGCCGGACCACGGGGAGCACACCGAAGAGGTCCTGCAGGAGCTCGGCCTCGACATGGACGCCATCATCGACCTGAAGATCTCCGGCGCCGTCCTGTAGGCGCCGTCCGATAGGCGGCAGTCGGCACCGGCGGCTTCAGCAGCCGGTCGGGGTGATCGCGACCTGGCCGGCGTCGTTGGTGACCGGCGTGCCCGACGGTGCGGCCGGGGTGGACGGGATTCCGTTCTGGTTCATCTGCTGGCCGCCGCCGGCGACCACCCCGCACGTACCCACGTAGACCGCTGGCAGGGGGTACACGGGCAGCGCCGGCGAGCCCTGCGGGTCTGGGTCCTCGTAGAACTGGAAGCCCGGCTCGGCGTAGACGTTCTGCGCCTCCTGCTGGCGGTACCAGTCCATCGTGTGGTTTCCGCACCCGTTCGGCCCCGGCGCCTCGGATGTCGTGTCGCCGCTGCTGCAGTTGTAGGGATCCCACGTCTTGCCCTGGTAGTTGTAGACGTCCCGGCTGCTGCCTTGTTGGCTCGCTGAGCACTGAACCTGGGCGTTGGCGCCGCAGCCCTGGTAGACGGTCTGGCGCTGCGTCGTCGCCTCTTCGCATATGCCGTCGGCGCAGGCTCCCTCGTAGGCGCCCGCGAACGGAACGGGGTCGTAAGCCGTCGGGGTCTGCGACGCCATCGCCGGCAGGAAGAAGATGCCGACGCCGCCTCCGTCGGAGGGGCCGGTGACCGAGCCGGCCGTTCCGTTGGTGCCACTGGCACCGTCGTGCTCGCCGGCGTCGGTGTTGTCGTCCTGGCCGTAGTAGAGGCGGAACCCGCCCATCACGAGCGATTGGAGACCCGACGTGTCGGGCGTGCCCGTCTCCGGTGTCAGTGTCAGAGGCTTGCTCGTGTTCTGGATGTCGAATGTGGCGTTGGCACCCGTGCCGCTGCCTGAGCCGCAGCCGACACCGGGGCCGCCGCCCGTCCCGTTCGTGTTCACAGCGGCGCAGCCGGAGTGGATCGAGTTGTCGTTGCCCGGGTATCCGAGCGAGAGGGGAGTAGGCGTTCCGGCCGGGCCGTTGTTCGGCAGCTGGTCCAAACCCACTTCTGCGTAGCGGGTGTTGCCGTCGCCGCCTTCCACGTTGATCGCCACGTTGTGGCAGCCCGGCTCCGCAGCGGGCTCGGAGGTGCCGGGGTTGCCGGCGTTGTTGGCATCGGCGTTCGCCGAGCAGTCCTGCTGCGAAGGCTGGTACCCGCCTCCGCTCACAGCCCAGGCCGCGCCCGTGAAGCCGGCTGTGGCACCCGCCAAACCGAGAGCCACGACAGCAGCCCAGGTCCAGAGACCTCGCCTACAGGGCGTCGGTTCCATCGCACAACCTCCCCAGATCACGCACCCCGCCTGTGCGGGCGACCAACCCAAGTGAACCATATAACGCATATAGAACAAAACCTGTCTTGTTGGTACAACGCTCCGCCCTGGCCCCGATGGCGGCGCTGGTTCACGCCGGCGCCGCCTGGAACGCCCAGACCCCGCCGAGGTCGCCCAGGGGGTTGAGGGTCTGGTTCAGGGGGGTCTGCTCGCAGGCCTGGCGCAGCGCCGCCGGCGCCTGGTCGGCGCAGGCCTTGAACTCGACGTCGCTCTCGGACGTCCCCTGGCCGATGACGACGGTCCCGTTTCCGATGGCCGCCCCCGAGGAGATCGGCGCGCCGAGGGGGAAAGCCCAGAGCGGCTGGCCGGTGGCGGCGTCCAGCGCCCGGAACACGCCGTCGAGAGATCCGGTGTAGACCACCCCGTTGGCCGTGCTGGTGGGGCCGTAGCTGTATCCCTGCGCGCCGGACCACGCGTTCGCGCCGGTGGAGCCCGAGAACGCCTGGAACCCCGGAACCCCCCGGACCAAGGTGGCGGGGTCCTGCAGCACCGGGTTCCCGTTCGAGTCGTAGGTGACAGGCGTGTTGATCGCCACGCCGCCGAACACCCGCGGGGCGGCGGCCACCTCGCCGACCGCCGTGGTGCCGATGAACCCACCCAGGGCGAAGCCGGGCTGAACGTTGCCGTTGCCGGTCTCCGCTGAGCGCCAGACGAGCTTGCCGGTGTCGCGGTCTACCACCATGTAGTAGCCGTCCTTGCCCGCCAGGCCGACGACGGGCGTTCCGTCCGGCAGGTCGAAGAGCTGGGCGGATGCCCCGTAATCGTCGTCGTCGTTGCTGAGCGGCGGATGAGCCTGGTAGCTCCACAACGGCGTGGGAACCGGTGTCCCTACCGACAAGGCGATGAGGCTTTCCGAGTACTGGGACCATCGGTCGGCGTAGTTGTACTGCTGGCCCGCTGGGCAGAGCGGGTCCGAGTTGTCGCTGGGGCAGGGGGTGCCACTGTTGTCGGGGCAGTCCGCTGTCCCGAAGTACAGGACGGCGCGGTGCGTTGCGTCACCGCCTGTATCGAGCCCGAGAGCCGGCGACGACCACACGTTCCCGCAGCCGTAGAGGGCCTTGCCGGCCGCGGTCTCGGGATTCCAGTGCCACCGGACCTGACCGGTCTGCGCATCGAGCGCCCAGATTCCCTCGCCGGTGTACCCGCTGTCCTGGTTCGCGTCGGAGCCCACGAAGACCGTCGGGCCGCCGGGAGCGCTCTCCCACACGAGAGGCGACGACTCGACCTCCCCGGAGCTGGTGGAATGAGCGGGATCGAAGTCGGTTCGCCACACGATGGCGCCGGAGGACGCATCGAGCGCGTACAGCGACCCGCCGCCACCCACAAAGACCATGTCCTCGCCCTTGACGGCCGCCACCGCCGCGGACGAGGTGATCGTCCCGTAGGCCCCTCGATGCTGATCCCTGTAGGGCGTCGCGGCCGCCGGGCCCACGACGGTCTTCCAGAGCTGCTGCCCCGTCTGCAGGTCCAGCGCGAAGAAGTTCCCGCCCCAGTCCCCGACGTAGACCACGCCGCGGTAGATCGTCGGCGTCGCCGTCACCACGTCGGGGGTGTGAACGTGCCAGGCCGGGACCAAGGTGCCGGCGGACGACACAGACGGAGCACCCGGGCAGTCGCTCGACATGGTGCGGGCGGGGCCACCGCCGTACATCGGCCAGTCGCAGGACGGTTGGGGCGATCCGAGCAGCGATGGCAGGCCGGGGCCGGCAGCACGTGCCGGCAACCCGGCTGATACCACCGAGAGCGCCGCCGCAGCGGCCAGAAGCACCCAACGGCGGCGTCGCCGGATTGTCCCCATACTGCGAGGTTCTCAGCGCGCGCAGGTGCTCCTGCCTGGACGCCGAAGAATATTGGGAGGCGGTGGTGCACAACACCTCCCCGGACGCATGTAACAGAAACGACCAAACATGTAACATGTGTCCCCGTCCTGGGTATCAGAGAGCCTGAGGATCAGATCACAGACACAGCGTCCAAGGGTGAGATTCGCCCGACCCTGCGACAAGCGGGGCCGGACCCGGTGGGGAGGATTCGATGAGCCACACAGAAGTCCGTCCGGTTGACACAGTGGACAGCCAGCTGGAGGGAGTGTGCCCTCATGCCGGATCGGTGGAGCCCTTCGACACCAGCGAGCCCGGCTGGTCACTCAAGGTGATGCTGGACCCCGAGTTCGCCAAGGACCCGCGCCCGTTCTTCGAGCGGATGCGGGCGGGGGCACCCATGCGCGACGAGTTCCAGATGGAAGGCAGAAAGCCCACCGTGCTGGTCGCCACGGCGAGCGACGTCGAGAGCACGCTACGCAACCCCAAGCTCTTCTCGTCGCAGTTCGGGGAGGGCATGGGATCGCTCGGCAACGACCGGCCGCTCATCCCGCTCCAGATCGATCCGCCGGACCACAAGAAGTACAGGGTTCTGCTCGACCCCTACTTCTCGCCGCGCCAGATGGCCAAGCGCGAACAAGATGTCGCCAAGCTCGTCAACGAGTTGATCGACGGGTTCATCGACAACGGAAAGTGCGAGTTCACTTCGGGCTTCGCTGTCCCGCTTCCGTGCACGGTCTTCCTCCGGCTGATGGGTCTGCCGCTCGAGGACCTCGACCTGTTCCTCCGGATCAAGGACGGGATCATCCGCGGCAATGGCGAGACCAACATCATGAAGCAGATGGAGGCTCGAAAGGCTGCCGGGGAGCAGTTCTATGCATACTTCGATGAAGCGTTCGACCGCATCGTCGCCGACCGGGTCGAAGGCATCCTTCTCGACCTTCACGACGCGGAGGTCGATGGGGCCCGCCTGACCCGCGAAGAGATCATCGACATCTGCTACCTGTTCATCATCGCCGGCCTCGACACGGTCACCGACAGCCTTTGCTGCTTCTGGTCCCACCTCGCCGAGAACCCGGCCAACCGCCGGCGGATCGTCGAGGATACGGCCGTGATCCCTGCAGCTGTGGAGGAACTGCTGCGGTGGGAGTCTCCGGTATCGGGGGTCGCTCGTGTCGCCACGGAGGACACCGAGATCAGCGGCTGCCCGGTCTACAAGGGGGAAGCCCTGCTCATCTTCGTCGGGGCGGCCAACACCGACGCTTCGGCGGTGGAGCACGCCGACCGGGTCGACTTCGACAGGGCTGTCAATCGCCACCAGGCATTCGGCGGTGGCATCCACCGGTGCCTGGGGTCCCACCTCGCGCGGCTAGAGCTCAGGATCGCGATGCGCGAGTGGCACAGGCGCATCCCCGACTACCACATCGCCGAGGATGCCGAGCTCGTGTGGACCCCCATGCTCCGGGCGGTTCACGAGATGCCGCTCGTCTTCAAGCCTTAAGAGAGGTTCGCAGAATTGCGTGAGCAGAAGAGCGCTGCTGAGCAGCGTTCTTCTGCTCCACCGATGGCGCGAACCTCTTTAGAGCCTCATACCGGGGCCCGGGGTCGCGGGGCGCTACCGTCGGGTGACCGTGAGCGACCTCGTACCAGCCACCCGCGACCGCATCCTCGAAGGCGCTCTGCTCGCTTTGGGCCGGGTCGGCATGCGCCGCCTGACGATGAGCGACGTCAGCGAGCGATCCGGTCTGTCGCGCGGAACGGTCTACCGGTACTTCCCGTCGAAGGAGGACCTGCTCGCAGTCTTGGCCGAGTACGAGCGCGACCGGTTCTCGGAGGGGCTGCGGCGGACGCTCGAAGGGATCCCTGAAGAGGACCAGAGCCTCGATCTCGTCGTCGAGTACATCATCAATTACCTGCGCCAGCACCCGGCGCTGACGCTGCTCATCGACACCGAGCCGGCTTTCGTGCTGGGCTTCTTGAGCCAGCAGCTGCCGGTGTTCCGCCGCATCACGGAAGAGCTCATCGACCCCGTCATGCGCAACACCGTCCCGGTAAGGGAAGGCTGGGTGACGATCGCCGAGCTCAACGAGCTGCTCCTGCGCGTCGTCCTCTCCGTGTTCCTGGTGCCCGGTGAGAGCCGGGCGTCCGTCGTCGGCGCGCTGGAGGGCACCCTCGGGAGCATGGTCCGCCTCGCCGCCGGCCGGGAGCTGCCCAAGCAAGCCCGGCGCAGCACCACCGGGCGCAGCACGGCCGGTCGCAGCAGTAGCGGCCCCAAGAAGGCCGGCCGATCGACGCGCACCAAACGCTGAAAGCCGGGACCTATTCCGCCGGCAGCTCCACGTCGACGGTGCCCTTCGCCATGACCGCGTCGTGCTGGTTGATGAGCTCGACAGCGACCGTGACCATGTGGCGGCGCTTTCGTTCGATGTTCTTGCCCGTCACCGTGCCTCGCACATAGGTGACGTCACCCGTGAACGCCGGGTTCCGGTACTGCGCGTTCGAGTGACGGATGAACCCCCACTCCCCGGCCCACGCCGCGACGTAGTCGAGGACCCACGCTCCCATCGAGGCACCGTACCCGTAGCCGCGGGCCATGCCGACGTGCTTGGCCCAGCGCGGCTGAAGGTGCCCTCGGGATGGCCCGTAATAGGCACCGTCCGTCAGCTCGGGGTTCACTCGCTCCATACGCCGGTCGCCCTCGAAGCCGGCCATCTCCTTGGTGTACCCGAGCGCCTCCGCGCGCACCGTCGTCGGCCCTTTCAGCGTGGCACCCCACGTCGTCATCGGGTAGGCACGCCACTCGGTCGTGAAGCTGGCCAGGCTGTGCGGCCCGAGCACGTTGAGGGCGAGTTCCTGTCCTTCCTCCACGGAGCCGAACAGGCGCTTTTCGTGAGCGAGGTCCTGGATCTGTGCGATGAACCCGCCCTTGATCTCCTCCAACTCGAGCAGCTGCTCGTCGGTCCACTCGGGTTCGCCCGGCTCGTCGAACATCTTCTTCTCCCGGGCCTGGCGCACCTGGTAGCGGATGGCGGTCGAACGTTGGAGAGCGACCCGTTCACCACGCTGGTTGATGTAGAGGGTGTCGCCGCGCTGGAAGCAGGTGGGACCGGCGAACTTGGTCTCGGTCACCTTGTAGTCGAACGGCATGCGGTGGCACACGAGATGGTCACCCGGCTCCACGCGCGGCCCGAAGAACCACCACTCGTCGCCACCGAAGATGAGGTGCGAGTTCGGGATCAGGCCGACCTGCGCCGGCGACGCGCCGTGGCTCGTGTCGCACGCGACGGTGAACGACTGCGGCGCGACGATCCGCCCGAACCTGCTCGTCGCGGCCCAATCCTCGTCGTAGTGAAGCGGGTTCGGGTAGTGCATGCCCTGCACCCAACGGCGAATGTCGTTGACGGCGACCGGCTCCTTCAACTCCCCCGGCTCCATCGGCACGCCGATGTACTTGTCGAGATCGGACGTGTCGAGACCCTCGGTCGTGTCCTTTTCCCTCATAACCATTTCTGGGCTCGTCATCTGTGGCTGTTCTCCGGTGTCTGCAGGGCTCTCGATGTGTCGAGGCGGGCGTCGATGATTCGCCGAAGCTCGTCGTCGCGGACCTTCGTGTCGCTGGATGTCATGGGCACCTCTCCGTCGGACAGGAAGAGGATCTCCGTCGGGACTTTGTAGGCGGCCAGCCGCTCTCTCAGAAAGCTTCGCACGTCGTCCGCTGTGGCGTGCTCGCCGTCCCGCAGCACGAGGCACAGCACGACGATCTCACCGAGGCGCGGGTCTGGCCGGCCGATGACCCTGGCGAGCTTGGCCGGCCGGAACGCTCGCAGCGCCACCTCGATCTCCGCCGGCGACACGTTCGCTCCGGCGGTCTTGATCATCTCCGAACGACGGCCCGTCCAGTGCAGGAACCCCGCCTCGTCGAACCAGCCCGCGTCGCCGGTATGGAAGAAGCCCTCGTCGTCGAAGCATTCGTCCGGCGTCTTGCCGACGTAGTGCTCCATGAGCGTCGGACCGGCGACGGCAAGCTCGCCCGCTTCGCCAGGACCGAGCAGGCGGCCGCTGCCGGGGTCGATCACCCGCAGCCGGTTGCCGGGCAGGAGCCGCCCGGTGCTGTGCTTCAGGAGCTCCCGCGGATCATCGCTGTAATGCGTCGCGAAGATCGAGCAGGTCTCCGACAAGCCGTATCCCACGGGCGAGTTCCAAGCCGGGTCACCTTTGACGCTGGAGTGACGGGCGAACGCCGACTTGCCGAAGACGTTCTTCAGGGATGAAAGATCGGCCGTCTCCCACTCGGGCAACTCGACTAGAGCGGCCGTCTGGTGAGGAAGCGTGTAGGGCTCGGTGACTCTCTCGCGCTCAATCAAGCGGAGCGCCTCTTCGGGCTGGAACGTCTCCTGCATTACCCAGCAGCCGCCGGCGGCGAGCGTCGCTCCCATCCCGGTGTTGAGGCCGGCGGTCCAGAACATCGGTAGAGCGGTCCACATCCGGGTTCGCGGGTGGCGCCCGAAGACCTGCGCCTGGATCCAGAACTGGAGGCTCGGGGCCCCGTTGGCGTGGAGTATCCCCTTGGGGCGGTCGGTGGTGCCCGAGCTGTAGACGATGGACCCGGGATCTTCTGGGCGAACTCCGTTGGCGCGTGCTCGCAGCTCGCCGTCGCCGATAGTCGTTCCGCCGGCGAGGAACTCCTCCCATCCTTCTCCGACAGCAGCGACTGTCTCGAGCGACGGCGTTTCGAGCGACTCGATCTCCTTCGGGAGCGTTCTGCCGAGGAGCTTCGACTGCGTGAGCAGCACCTGTGTGCCCGAGTGGTCGATCAGGTACTCGAGCTCGGCCGGCGCGGAGAAGGTCGACATCAGCACCGCGGTCGCACCGGCGAGGGTTGCACCGAAGAAAGCAATCACCGCCTCGGGGCGATTGCCCATGAGGATCCCGACTCGGACTCCCGGCCGGACCCCGGCCGCCATGAGAGCGCCGGCGACCCTCCAGGACTGCCGGCCGAGTTGCTCGTACGTCCAACGGGCCGTCCGCCCGCCGAGAAGGGGATCGTCGAATACGAGCGCCTCGTTGCTGCCGAAGCGGTCGACCACTTCGAGGAGGAACCCGCCCAGCGTCCTCGCGCCTATTCCACGAGCGAGAGCGACGGGCGGGCCCTCGAAGGTCGTCATGCCCGCGGGCCGCCCTGCGGGAAGAGAGCCTCGAAGCCGTGTTCCTGGACTGCCGCGCCAAGATGCGCTGCCGTGGTGGCGGCGCCGAACGGTAGGCGAAGATCCGGCTGGATGTGCCGGGCGAGGATCGATACGTCGTATTCGTCGCACACGCCGGCAGCGCCGTGGAGCTGCTGGGCCGTGCGCAGGACCGTTCGCGCGGTCTCGAGCGCGTACAGCCGCAGGGCAAGGGCATCGACAGCGGCACCGGCGGGGTCGGAGCAGGCCTTCCAGGTGGTGTAGCGGCACAGCTCGTCGAGCCCGGCGACAGCGACCGCCGCGTCGGCGAGCTGGAACTGCACCGCCTGGAACTCGGAGAGCTTCTGGCCGAACTGCTCACGGTCGCGGACGTGGGAGACAGCGAGCTCCAGCGCGCGTTCGACGCACCCGAGGATCCGCCACCCGGTGAGGGTGATCCACATTGCCGCGGCGCGCGCGCCGCCGGCGTCGCGGGATTCGCCCCTCTCGAGGTCGCTGACGAAGGGGCCGAGCCGGGAGCCCAGCGGCTTGGATGCCCTCACCGCGATCCCGGTGGTCCCGTCCAGGCCTACCAGCCGCCATGTCGTGAACAGATCGCCGTGGTCTATCCGTGCGGTACCGCCTCCGCCAGCGGCTGCTGTCGGGTTCCCGTCGTGGTCGCGAAGGACAGCCGCCGCCACCGGGTATGGGAGAGCCACCCTGCCGGCGGCGCGGCAAAGCGCCCCTGCAGCGGCGGCGGTGTCGAGATCCTGTCGGGGGTCGAGGTCCTCTGCGCCGAGCGACTGCAGGACGGGCACGACCTCCCGCTGGCGTACCGCAGGGTCCGCCTCGGCGCGGCGCGCGACATCGACCGCCCCGAGGGCCGTGAACGCCTTCTCCGCTGCGGCCCCGAAGGAGGCGGCCTCGTCCGGAAGCTGGGGGTTCACTTGGAGGCACCCAGGAGCTCGCGTGCGACCAGCATCCGCTGGATCTCGATGGTCCCCGATGCGACGGTCGCCGCCTGCGCGTACCGCCAGTGGTCCTCGGCTGCCCCGTGGAGGGGAGCGCCGGCTGCCTTGTCCTCGATGCTGCGTTGCTCGAGTGCGTCGAAGAGCACCTCGGCCACCTGCTGGTCGCACTGGGTCACCGCGATGCGTGCCGCGCTCGCGCTGGCGTCATCGACCCCGCTCTGCTGGCGGGCGACCGCCCGGTAAGCGAGCAGCCTCGCCACCCGGACCTGCACGAGCGCCCAGACCCACTGCTCCCGCAATGCCGGCGGGAGGCCGTCGATGCCTCCGGCCAGGTCCGAGTACTCCGACATGAGCCTGTCGCAGCGGGCGTAGCGGGCGATCCCCACCCTCTCGTGCGCCAGCGCACGCCTGATCACCTTCCAACCGTTGCCCACGCCGCCGAGCACCTCGTCGGGTTCGACCCTGACCGAGTCGAAAAATACCTCGTTGAGATGGTGCGGCCCGAGCATGCTGCGGATCGGGCGCACCGTTATCCCTGGCCGGTCCATCGGGACCAGGAAGATCGTGATGCCCTCGTGCTTGCGGGCCCCCGCGCCGGGCGCGCCGACGCGGGCGGCGAGCACGCACCACTGGGCCATCTGCGCGTACGAGGTCCAGATCTTCTGGCCGGTGACCACGAAGCCGTCGCCGTCAGGCTCGGCTCGCGTGCTGAGCGACGCCAGGTCCGAGCCGGCGCCGGGCTCGCTGAACCCTTGGCACCAGATCACCTCGCCGGCCGCGATCGGCGGGAGATGGCGGCGTTTCTGGTCGTCGTTGCCGAAGGCCATGATCGCGGGACCCACCCAGTTCAGCCCCATGTACTGGGCGCCCCGCGGCTCGTGGTGGGCCCACATCTCCTCGCGCACCACGGTCTGCTCCCATACCGACCCGCCGGCACCTCCGTACTCCTCCGGCCAGGCGACGGTGAGCAAACCCTCGGATGCGAGTGTCCTGCAGAAGCGCTGGGCCACGTCGAGATCGGCGGGATCGTCGGTGAACGCCCCGAGGTAACCCTCAGGTATCTCCTGGGCGATCAGCTCGCGGAGCCTGCCGCGCAGTTGTAACGCCCGCTCGCCGACGTCGTAGTCCAATCGCTCCTCCTCGGTATGCCGGCGACCAGCGGGGGCGATCTTACGACCAGCCCGTCCAAGAGGTTTCGGTCGTCGCCGTGCCGAAAGAGTGACCGTGCGCCTCAGTCGTCGCCATTTCTTGGCCATCACCGCGGGCGCGGCAGCGGGAGCAGCCATCCCCGAAACTGTCGCAAAATGGGTCGGTCAGGCCGCCCTGGCCGAATCGCAAACCATGTACTTCCTGACCGACGCCACCCGTGCAGCGACGTGTGCCGCCGCGTGCGCCCGCATCGTCCCGAGCGGGTCGGACCCGGCGACCGACCCCGGCGCCACCGAGGCCAGCGCGGTCGTCTTCATCGACCGGTTTCTCGCCGCGTTCGAGTTGCCAACGACGGTCGCCGACGGGCCACCCGTCTGGCTGTCCGGGCCCTATAGCAACCGGAACCCCGTGCCAGACAACGCTACCGGCGAGCCCACGTCGACCTTCTCTCCGGACTCGTTCTACTCCAATGGCCAGATGCACAGCCTCCCGCTGACCCGCATCCAGCGGATCACCTGGTGGGCACAGCTCTACGGGACCGCGTCGCTCCCGCTGCACGACCCGGTCATGGGCAAGTGGGCCGCCCAGGTTCAGAGCGGGACCATTCCGGGGATCATCCCCCAGGGCTTCCGCCAGCTGTACCTGGACGGGTTGGACTCCCTGGACAGTTACTCCAGGGCCGCCACGGGACAACCGTTCGCCCAGGCATCCCCGCAGGAGCAGGACGTCATGCTCGCCGCCGCCGGAAACGTGGTGCTGGCCGCCGTAGCGCCGCAGATCACTTCCAACCTCCCTTCTCAACTCCCGCAGGTGGCGCCGCCCGCCGCCGCTCAGGCGCTGTATCCGGTTCTGGTCACCCACACCTTCCAGGCTTGCTACGGCCTGCCCGAGTACCGGGAACAGGACGCAAACCCCCTATGGAAGCTGATCGGCTACGACGGCGACACGCAGCCGCTCGGCAACAGCGTCTACGGCTCCGAGCTCACCGGTGAAAACGACGGCTTCGGCGACGGCGTCTACGACATCACGGGCGGCTACAACGAGTACCGGCCGGTGTCCTACATAACCGCCGGCGACGAGAGCGCCCTGACCCCGACCCAGGCGCAGCAGATGGTCCAGTTCCTGAGAGAGGCGCAATCGCGATGACCCTCAACGCCGTCGTCGTCGGAAGCGGCATGTCCGGAGGCATCGCGGCCCGCGTCCTGGCGCTGAGGGGCTTCAACGTGACCATCCTCGAGAAGGGCAGCAACCTCTTCTCGAACCTCGGGAACAACGTCAACTCGGCATCAGGCGTGCAGAACCCCTTCTCCAACGACGAAGTCGGTTGGGAGGTTCGCACCGCGCCGATCAACCAGGATCCGGTCCTCGAGCCACGCACGTTCAGGACCGACGCGAACGCCGGCGACCGTACCTTCGTCGGCGACGTGCAGTTCCTGCCCACGACCGTGGGCGGCGGGACCGTGCACTTCGACGCCAAGTTCCGCCGCTTCCGGGAGGTCGACTTCGTCACCAACAGCCTCATGGGCGGCACGGACAGCAAACCCGCCATTCCCGGTACGACCTACGTCGATTGGCCCGTCAACTACGACCAGATGGAGCCCTTCTACGCGGTCTGCGAGGAGATCCTCGGTACGCAGGGTCCGGCGTACCGCAACCCAGCGGGCAAGGTGGTCAACCCGAACCCCTACGAGTCGCCGCGATCAACCCCGTTCCCGATGCCCCCTGGCGTCGACATGCTGTCCAGCCTTCTCCCCGTCGACGCAGCGAAGTTGTTCGGCTACGTCGGCGCGGCAGTTCCCACGGCGATCAACTCCCGCCCCTACCGCGGGCGCCCTGCGTGCGTCGACTGCGGGTTCTGCCTCAACTACGGCTGCCCGATCAACGCGAAGTCCTCGGGCGCATGGCCCGTGAGCGACGCCATGGCGGCCGGCGCGACGCTCATACCGAACGCCAACGTGGTCAACATCAACTACTCCAAGGGCTCCCCTTGCCACGTCACGTCCGTCGACTACATCGACGGCGACGGCAACAACCAGAACCAACCCGCCGACATCCTGATCCTCGCCAACACGCCGATCGAAGCCGTGCGACTGAGCCTCCTGTCCGGCCTTCTCGATTCGACCACAACCGAGCCGACCGGCCTCCTGGGCAAGAACCTGATGTTCCACCTGCAGACGACGGCCATCGCGATCCTCAACCGCGACATCCATTCGTGGCGTGGGCGGACGAGCACGCAAACCCTGGACGCCTTCTGCGGAAGCGGACCCGGCAAAGACGGCTTCGATCCCACCATCCCGAGGGGTGGGATCGTCGAGATCGGTGGCAACATAAACCCGGTCACCGCTGCCAACGAGGTGGCCGCGTTCATGTTCGGGGCCGCGCACAAGCAGTACATGGAGCTGGGTCCGTTGACCAAGCGCATCACCACGTTCACGATGCAGGGCGAGGACATGCCGCAGCTCGCCAACTACGTCGACCTCGACCCCCAGATCGTGGACGTCTACGGCATCCCGGTCCCGCGGATCACATACAAATCGCACGAATACGAACTGGCCGCCGCCGCCTACTACGCCCCCAAACTGATTGCCATACTCGAGGCGATCGGCGAGGGCTCGTATGCGTCCGAACACGACATCCGCACCGTTGCAACGGCGGTGGTCAACACCACGCTGCCGCCGGTGACGCCCGGGGCAGCGGATCAGTACTCATCACAGATCACCTCGGCGACGCCGTTCAACGAGATCCCCGCCAGCCGGCACATCATGGGCACCCACCGGATCGCGCTGAGCCAGGACAACGGCCCTTGTGATCCGTTCGGGCGTTACTGGGCGTTCGACAACCTGTACCACGCCGGCGGCGGATCGTTTTGCACCGCACCGGGGTTCAACGTGACCCTGACCATGGCCGCCCTGTCCTACCGCACCGCTGCTGCGATCGCCGCGGGGGTTCCCCAGCAGTCGAAGTACTCTCCGGACGACGTCCAGAACGCCCAGCAGGCCTTGTTGAACGTGTTGACCGACGCGAGCGTCGACCGCAACACGATGATCGGCCGAGTACTGACTAGGAGTTGAGCCGGTAGACGCTCTCCGCGTTGCCGGCGAACAGCTTGTCGCGGGATTCGGCGTCAAGGCCTGACGTCACCGCGCTGAACGTCTCGTACAGATCGTCGAACGTCCCGAACGCGGAGTCGACCGGGAAGTTGCTGGCGAACATGCAGCGCTCGGTTCCAAACGCCTCCAAGGCGTACTCGAGCCACGGCGCCAGGGCATCGGATTTCATCGACCGGCACGGCACAGCCAGACCCGACAGCTTGCAGAAGACGTTGCTGCCGAGCGCGGCCAGGGCATCGATCCCGGCTTCGAACAGCTTGCGCTCGTCGTCCGAATTCGATCGGGGCCATCCCGTGTGCTCGATGACGACGACCAGTTCATCGAAGTCGGCAAGCTTCGCCGCCGCTGAGACGAGTTGGTCGGGGTGGGTGAGCAGCTCGAAGACCAGACCTCGTTCGTGGAGGGCCCGGAGCACTTCCGGCTCTGGGACGGGGCGGTCGAGACCACCCATGGGGCGCACGCCGCGGAACCGAGAAGCGGTCAACTGGCGGTCGATCAGCCCGATGGCCTCGGCGACCGTGTCTGTCGGTGGCAGACCGCCGATGATCGCGTCAGGGCCCCCACGGCCGGCGGCCTCCCGGTCGAGCTCTATGGTTTCCTCCACCGAATAGCGACCGGTGGCGGCTGCAACGTTGACGAACTTCTCGACGTTCCAGCGTGCAGTTTCCGACTTGTAAGTGGCCACCTCGAAGACTCGGCTCATCCCTGACGCGCCTCCGGGAACCTCGCCCCGGGTCGCAGAGAGGTAGGGGTACCAGTCGGTGCGGGCGGGATCCCAGATGTGCACGTGTGCATCCACAATCCGGGTGGGCTTGCCGGTCATGACTTCACCCCTGTGATGTTCCGAAGCGCGCGGTCGAGCCAACCGGGGACGGTAGGACCTCCGTAGATGACGCTTCCGATCGGCCGCGGATGGCTGCGCAGGCCCAACCAGTCGGCGTCGACCACGAGCTCTGCCCCGGCGAGACCCGAGTCCGGGGTTCCGAGAAGGTAGGCGACCAGCTCGGCGGCGGCGGAGCCTGCCGCTTCCTCGGCAGCCTCCAGGCTCACGGCGAACCCAGCGACCCTGCCGCCCGTCGATGTGGCCGCTGCCCTGGCGAGCTGCGCCGAGGCCTGGGCCCTGCTACTGCCACCTGGGGTCCTGCCGTCAGTCAGCGTCACGAGCCTCACCGGGTGGTCTTTTTCAGCTGCATACTCGGCGGCCGCGCGGGCCCATGCGGCGTCGGCGTGCAGCCGCTCGACGATTCCACGGTGCGAGGCGAGGACCGACTCCCATTCCGGCCCACCCGAACCCGCCGGCTCACCACCGGAAGGCGCTACGACGACCGCATCCAGAGGACCACCGGCATCCACGATTGCGTTGAGCCGTTTGACGGCGTCGCCGAATCCGCCCTCCATCTCGACGGTGTGGCACAGCACGGACCGGGATTCGAGCGCCGTAGTGACAAGGGCGGCCAATCCGGGTCGGTCCGAGACGACCGCACAGGAGCGCACCGGCGCGCCTGGAACCGCGGCGGCCACCGGTTCGTCGAAGATCGCCCCGAACCGTGGGTTGCCACCGCCGGTCGTTCCCTGAGCCGCCTCTGCAGGAGACAAGGCGCCCGGCACGACTGCCTGCAGCAGCGCTGCTAGCGACGCCACGCCACCCGTTCGCACTACCTCGAGCAGCCGCGGCTCGTCTATGACCGCCACCTCTGATCCGCCGGCGAACAGCACCCTTCCGTTGCACCATCCGAATCCGTCACCGGCGAGGTGAGCACCGATCGGCCCGAGGTCGTCCGGGGCCGGCATTGACGAAAGCGACAGCCCGCCGGTGCCGGGGGTTCGCCCGGCCGCCGCACTTGCACGACGGGCACGCTCCAGGGCCTCGGTCACCATCCGGGTCGCAGCGATGGGCGACATCGCGTTGACGGTCACGCCTGCCGGCATGCAGCGGCCCAGCTGCCAGGTGAGCGCTGCGACGGCCCGCTTGGCGCAGCTGTACGCCCCGGCGTCGGCGGACCGCCAGCCCGAGCCGGATGTCACCCCGAGGATGCGCCCGTGCCCGGCAGCGGCCATGATCGGCAGCGCAGCCTCGAGCACGTTGAGGTAGCCCCCGAGGTGCACCGAGAGCACGGCGAGCCAGTCCTCCTCGCTGCCCTTGGCGAAGGTGGTCGGCCGGGTGATGCCCGCGACGTTCACCACCGCGTCGAGCCCGCCGCGCTCGTCCGCGAGCTCGAGGAACAGCTCGTGGAGCGCGTCACCGTCGGTGACCGAGACCGATGACGCCCGGGCCGAGCCGCCGGCCGCCCTGATGTGACCAGCCGTCGTCTCCTCCGGTGCCGGCAGCCTGGCCGAGCCGTCAAGGGTGACCAGGGGATCGACCGTGACAACGAACCAGCCCCCGCGCCCGAGCTCCGCCGCCACAGCGGCGCCGATCCCACCACCACCGCCGGTCACCACGGCAACCTTCTGACGATCTGCGGTCACGATGTCTGCCGTCACGATGCTTTCGAGCGGGTCTCGAGCTCCAGCCCGTCGAGGGTGCCTTGCGCGAGCCACTTCTCCAGCCGCTCCCGGTAGCCGAACCAGTCGCCGAACCCGCGCCCGTAGTTGCCGTTGCGGGGGTTGAGGAGTTCCGGGTGGCCCTCGTTGTTGATGCGGGAAGGGGTGCAAGCCGACATCATGGCGCTCCCGTCGACGAAGGAGTCGACGATCTTCTGCGTCCACGCCTCCTCGGCTTCGGCACTCACGTCGAATACGTCGACGCCGTGCTTTTCGAGCAGCTCGACCAACCCGCCGATGAACTCGCCTCCGAGGACCGCCAGTTGGGTGTAGTTCACCGTGACGACGGCCTGCTGGCCCGGCGCGGGCATGACCAGCATGTTCGGGAATCCACGGGTCATCATGCCGAACATGGTGGCGGCGCCGACCGCCCACTTCTCCGCCAGGGTCGTGCCGCCACGGCCGACGATGTCATGGCCTGCGCGCCGGAACAGCGGGGTGAGCTCAGGCTCGAACCCGGTGCCGTAGATGATGCAGTCGACCTCGTATTGGCGCCCGTTGACGACCGGGCCCTTCGGCGTGATCCTCTCGATTCCGGAGGGGCAATCGACCAGGGTGACGTTGGGGTTGTTGAACGCCTGCAGATACTCGTCGTGGAAGCAGGGGCGTTTGCAGAGGTAGCGGTAGTAAGGCTTGAGGATCCCTGCCTTCTCCGGATCGGACACCAGCTGCTCGACGCGCCGCCGGTGCTCCTCCATGATCGAGAAGTCCAGTTCCTCCGCCGCGCGCATGTAGTCGGCGATCGTCATGCCGTCAGTTCGCGGAGGATGGTGCGCCGCGGCGTAGTGCTGGGTCCACCCGTCCCCCACGTAGTCGACATCGACGTTCCGGCCCATCATGATCGCCTGGAAGTTGTCCATCCTCGCTCGCTGCCAGCCCGGCTGGAGCTGCTCGCGGAAGCTGGGATCGGTGGGCTGGTTGCCACGGACGCCGACGGCCGATGGTGTGCGCTGGAAGACGTACAGCTGCTCCGCCGATTCTGCGAGAGGGGGCACGCACTGGATTCCGGACGCCCCCGTACCGATGAAGGCTACGGCTTTGTCACCAAGGCCAGTGAGGGGCTCGTGCGGACCTCCAGCCGTGTACCCGTAGTCCCAGCGTGCCGAGTGGAACGAATGCCCGGCAAAATCCTCCATGCCGGGGATGGCAGGCAGTTTCATCAGGTTGAGGATCCCGACCGCCAGCACGTACCACCGGCACCGGATCTCGTCCCCGCGGTCGGTGACGATCCGCCACCTGGCTGAGTCCTCGTCCCACTCGGCGCGGGTCACACCGGTGTGGAACAAGGAATCGGTCACCAGGTCGTAGCGCTCGGCGATCGCCTCCAGGTGCTGCCTAATCTCCTCGCCGTACGCGTAGCGCTGCGTCGGGATGCAGTCGAACTCCTCCAGCATCGGGATATACATGTATGACTCGACGTCACACATCACCCCCGGGTAGCGATTCCAGTACCAGGTACCGCCGATACCGCCGGCGATGTCCACGATCCTGATGCGCTGCAGGCCAGCTTTGCGGAGGTTGGCTCCGGCAAGGACCCCGGCGATGCCGCCACCCACGATCACGGCGTCGACCACGTCGGTGACCGGGGCGCGCTCTACGAGGGGTTTGAACGGGTCGTCCCGGAAGTGAGTGAAGCGTTCGTCCGTCCGCAGGTCGCGGATGTGGGCGCGACCTGGCACCAGCCGTTTGTCCCGCTCCGCGAGATACTTGGCCCTTACGGCTTCGGCGTCGTAGCCCACGCCCCCACGCTAGTTCTATGACGCCCATGTCAGCGAACAGGCCAGCGGTTCGAGACAGGGCAGCCGGTCACCCGTCACGGCTCCGGGTCGCGAGGTAACCCGAGCAGACGTTCCCCGATCACGTTGCGCTGCACCTCGCTGGTCCCGCCGGCGATTGTGAGGCACCTGTTCGCAAGGAACCCGAAGGCCCACTGTGCCGCTGTGCCATCCGCAGTCGCGCCCTCGCCGCCCAACAACGACAGCCCGAACTCCTGGACCCGCTGATCGTGCTCTGCAGCCAGGAGCTTGCGGACACTCGACTCCGATCCGGGAGCGGCGCCGGTCAGCGCCTTCTCGGTCGTTCGCTGGCCTAGCAGCGCGACCGAATGCGCCTCTGCGACCAACGCTCCCAACCCGTCGAGTGCGACAGCGTCGATATCCGCCCCGCTGCCGGCGCCCGCCACGGCCAGAGCCAGCAGCGCCTCTACCCCGCCGCCAAACGACGTGCCGCTCCCCATCGCCACTCTCTCGTTGGCCAGCGTGGTGCGAGCAAGGGCCCAGCCTCCGTCGACCTCACCTATGACGCAACCGTCGGGAACGAACACGTCGTCGAGGAACACCTCGTTGAACATGGCGTTCCCCGTCAGCTCCTTCAGCGGCCGGATCTCGATCCCCGCGCCGTGCATGTCCACGACGAAGTACGTGATACCGAGGTGCTTTGCAGCACCCGGATTGGTCCGCGCCAGGCAGATGCCCCAGTCCGCCTCGGCGGCCAACGACGTCCACACTTTCTGGCCGGAAAGACTCCACCCGCCGTCGACCCGCGTGGCCTTCGTCGTCAACGAAGCAAGGTCCGACCCCGCGCCCGGTTCGCTGAACAGCTGGCACCAATGGATCTCGCCCAGCAGGGTGGGCCTGACCCAGCGCTCCTGCTGCTCCTCCGTCCCGTGGACCGCAATGGTCGGAGCCGCCCACGCGCCGACGGCAAGGTGAGGACGCCTGATACCCGCCCGCTTGAGCTCCTCGTCAATCACGAGCTGCTCCACTGGGCCGGCATCGCGTCCCCACGGCTTCGACCAGTGGGCAACGAAGAGACCCGCTTCGACCAGCGCCCGCCGGCGTTCCGCTTCGGGCAGTGCGGCGACCGCCAGCACCTCGGCCCTGACGCTCTCACGGACCGTGCCAGATTCGGGACCGAGGTCGACGCCGACCCTGTGCCGGGCGCCTGCCAGCGCCAGGTCCGCGACCCGCCTCCGCCACGCGCTGGTACCACCGAGTAGCTGGCGAACGCTCATGGCCCGCCTGAGGTACAGGTGCGCGTCGTGCTCCCACGTAAAGCCGACGCCACCGAGAATCTGGACGCAGTCCTTGGCCACCCGGCAGAACGCCTCGGCGGCGACGGCGCCGGCAGCGGCGGCCGCGAGTTCCGCGTCCGGGTCACCACTCCCCGAGTCGACGCGCATCGCCCGCAACGCGGCCCAGCTCACCGCCTGCGCCTGCTCCACCGAGACGAGCATGTCAGCGCATTTGTGCTTGATCGCCTGGAACTGACCGATGGGCCGGCCGAACTGCTCCCGCACCTTGGCATGCTCGACCGCTGTCTCCAGGCACCACCGAGCACCACCGACACATTCGGCAGCTGTGATCGCCGCCATCAGGGCGCGCGCCTCGGCGCCGCTGAGCTCGAGTTGTTGATCGGGAGGCACGTCGACCCCGTCAACCGCGACCTCGACGAGCGGTCGTGTCGGGTCCAGGCTGGCCACCGCGCTCACAGCCAGCTCTTCTGGCGGGAAAGCGCACCAGACCTCGCCGCCGTCGGTCTGCACCGGTAGCACAGACCATGGGGCGCCGGCGGCGTCGAGGATCGGGCGCACACGACCTTCGACGCGAAGGTCCGACCCGTGTCGTGCTCCGCGCAGGGCCCCCGAACCAGGCAAGCCGACGGCGGCCACACCTCCCGCTGCCAGCAGCGGAAGCAGCTCCGCCTTCAGCGCTTCCGTGCCTCCCCTCGTCACCAGAGACGATGCCAGCACCGCCGGCAGGAACGGACCCGGCGCGCACACGCGCCCCATCTCCTCCGACACCACACCCAGCTCGATGAGCGTGTACCCCTGACCCCCGCTCTCCTCGGGTACGTGCAACCCGAGCCACCCGAGCGCCGCCATCTCCTCCCAGAACGGCGGCAAGGACCGGGATCCCCCCTCCTCGATCCCCGCGCGCACCACGGCGGGTGGGCAGTTCTTCTCGAGGAACCGCCGCACTGCAGCCCCGAGCGCGACGTGCTCCTCGCTGATCCCGATGCCCATTTAGCGCCCTAGCCTCCCGGAGTGCTCCAAGAACATTGCGTACCGGGTGTCTGCCTCGAACGCCCAACGAGGGTCGGGCTCGACCACCCGGCCGGTCCGAGCCCATCGCTCCGCATCCTCGCCGCCGGCCTCCAGCCCTGCGGCCACCCGCCCGAGGAACGCTGCGCCGCGAGCGGCGCCTTCGGGGTCGGCCGCGACGTGGGCCGGCAACCCGGTGACATCAGCCAGAGCCTGCACCCACCCAGGAACCTTTGTGCCGCCGCCGGTCAGCACGAGCCGCTTGCCTTTGACACCCGCGAGCTCGAGGTGGTGCCTCACGACGAAACCCGACGCCTCCCACGCGGCCCTGCGAACGGCGGCAGGCCCGTGGGTCAGGTTCAACCCGTGCAGCGAGGCTCGCATCCGCGGATCGTGGTAGGGCGTTCGCTCACCTCGCGGGTAGGGCGCCCACACCGGGATGTTTGCCGGGTCCAGCTGCCCGGATCGCTCCGACTGCTTCCGCCCGGCGGAGCCTCCCATCAGTCTCGAAGCCCAGTCCAGGAACAGCCCGCCGGCGTTGCTCGCACCCCCGACGATGTGGCCGCCCTTTGCGGAGCCGACGCACCAGAGGCCGGGCGCTGAAACGGGCTTGGGGACCACCGCCCAGACGATCAACGACGTCCCGCATATGACATGCACATCCCCCGCCTCGCTCGCACCGGCGACCAGTTGCTCGCACCACACGTCGACTGCGCCGGCGGCGAGCACCGGTCCGTCGCGGCCCATCCGCCCGACCGCGGCGCCGGGCAGTTCGACCCGAGGCAACCTGGCAGGGTCGACCCCGAGCGACCCGCAGATCGACTCGTCCCATCCCGCCGGGCCGTACAGCGGCGACGACGTGAACGCCACGCCGAAGTCCACCGCCGGCGGACCGCCGAAGGCCTTGGTCGCGACGGCCTGGGCGTGCCAGTAGCCGGCCGCGTCGGGAGCGGCAACCGAGGTCCAACGCAGGAAACCCACCGCCTCGCCGCTTCCCTCGGGCCCCGCTGAGCCGACCCGCTCGGTTCCGCCCGGCGACCGGCCCCGGGCGTCGCCGTAAAGCAGCCCCGGTGTCAACGGCCGGCCGCGACGGTCGACGGCGGTCATCGAGGGCACCATGGCGGCGATCCCGACCGCCTTCACGTCGAAGGATCCGAGCGCGGCGAGCGCCCGCTTGGGCCCCCGCCGCCAAGCCCGATCGGCGTCGTGCTCCATGAGCTCCGGTCCCGGGACGAGGATCTCGTGGGGGACCCGGGACCGGGCGAGGACGACGCCGTCCTCGTCGACGGCGACCGCCTTGACCGACGTGGTCCCGATGTCGATGCCAGCGGTGACTGTGCTCCTGGGCCCAGGGCTCATTGCCACATCCTCGCGAAATATGACACGAGCGTCACAGTAGGACAGGATGTTCGTCGTGGATGGAAAAGACCGGCCGAAGGCATTGGTCACGGCCCCGCTGCGGGGAGAGGGCTTTGCTCGGCTCCAGGATCTGGCCGACGTCGTCTACGACCCCTGGATCGACCAGAACCCGCTTCGCATGTACTCGTCCGCCCAGCTTGCCGAGCGAGCGGCATCGGAGAAGGCGGACATTCTCGTGGTGGAGGCGGACATCGTAGGGAGGGAGGTCTTCGAACGCCCGCTGATGGCGGTCGCCGCCACCCGAGCGGATCCCGTCAACGTGGACATCCCGGCCGCGACGGCGGCGGGAGTGCCGGTTCTGCGCTGCCCCGGCCGCAACGCCGACGCCGTCGCGGAACTAGCTGTCGCGTTCATCTTCGCCCTCAACCGCCACATCGCCTCTGCCGACGCCGACGTGCGCGCCGGCGAGATCTACCGGGACGGCAGGATCCCCTACCAACGCTTCCGGGCGTGGGAACTGTCGGGGCGGACCGCCGGCCTGGTCGGCCTCGGTTCTGTCGGCCGTGCGCTGAGATGGCGGCTCGAGGGTCTCGGGATGACCGTGGTGGCCCACGATCCCTACAGCGACGAGGCGAAGCTTTCCCTCGAGGAGGTTCTCGCCAGGGCCGACGTGCTGTCGCTCCACGCGGCGGTCACCCCCCAGACCACGGGAATGATCGGAGCCGACCAGTTCGCTGCCATGAGGGACGGGTCCCTCTTCGTCAACACGGCACGCGCCCAGCTGCACGACACCGATGCACTCGTCGAGGCCCTGAGATCGGGAAAGCTCGCCGGTGCCGGGCTGGACCACTTCGTCGGGGAGCACCTGCCCGTCGACCACCCTCTCACGGCCATGCCGAACGTGATCCTGACACCCCATATCGGCGGCGCAACCTGGGACACCGAATGCCGCCAGGCGTCCCTCGTCGCCGACGATGTCGCCCGGCTGGTGGTGGGCGACAAGCCGTCCAACCTCGTGAACCCGGAGGTCTACGAATGAGGTTCGTGCAAGACGCCCCCTCAGCTGTCCTGCAGACCGCCAAGGACATGCTGCGCAAGGGGCTCGTGGAAGGGACGGCCGGGAACATCTCCGCCCGCCAGGAGGACGGCACCATCGTCATCACCCCGTCGTCGGTCGACTACGGGGAGATGCAGCTCGACGACCTGGTGGTCATAGACGGCGAAGGCAACACCCTGTCAGCCAAGGAAGGCCGATCGGCGTCCTCGGAGAAGCTCCTTCATCTCGCCTGCTACCGCGCCTTCGATGACGTCGGCTCGGTGATCCACTCACACCCTGTCCACGCAACGATGTTCGCCATCACCCACCAGTCCATACCCGCGTGTATCGACGAGTTCTCGATCTTCGTCGGCGGAGACGTGCGGTGCACCGAGTACGCCGCGAGCGGCACGCCCGACGTGGGGGAGCATGCTGTCAAGGCGCTCGAAGGGCGCGGCGCGGCCCTCATCGCCAACCACGGGATGGTGGCCGTCGGGCCCAAGCCGTCCACCGTCCTCCACATCACCGCGCTCGTCGAGCGCAGCGCGCAGATCGTCTGGGGGGCCAGGGTGCTCGGTGCCGTTCACCCTCTTCCAGAGCAGGTCAACGATCGCTTCGCGTCCATCTACGGCTACCTCCGGCAGAACCCACTCTGATCCATGCCCATCCACTACGAGCTCGCCGACGACCACGTCGCGCTGATCGCTATCGACAGGCCGGAAGCCCGCAACTCGCTGGATCTCTACCACTTCCGCGATCTCGCCGATGCGTGGCGGCGCTTCCGTGACGAGGAGGAGGCGTGGGTGGCGATCATCACCGGCGTGGACGGGAACTTCATGTCAGGTGCCGACCTGAAGACCTACATACCGCAGATCACCGCCCTGCAGAAGGAGATCTCCAAAGGCGAGGTGACCGAGATCGACGGGTGCCGGCTGCGAGACGGGACCGACGCGGTTCTGCGCAGCCTCACCGTCTACAAGCCCATCATCGCCGCCATCGACGGCCCGTGCGTCGCCGGCGGCATGGAGATGCTCGGGGGCGTGGACATCCGCATCGCCACGCCGAGGGCCAAGTTCGGTGTCATGGAGCCGAAGCGCGGCCTGTTCGCGGGAGGCGGGACCACGGCACGCCTGCCGCGGCAGCTCACCTATCCGGCTGCCATGGAGTTCCTTCTGACCGCCGAGGCCTTCCCTGCCGAACGGGCGTTGGAGCTCGGCCTGCTCAACGAGATCGTTCCTACCGAACGGCTCGCAGAACGCGCCCGGGAGTGGGCGGCACGGATCACAGCCAACGCCCCCCTTGCCGTTCAGGCGACCAAAGAGAGCGTCACCCGAGGTCTGGGCGTGAGCCTGAAGGAGGCCTACGACATAGAGAGCGAGCTCGCCGCCAAGGTGTTCTCCTCCGAGGACGCCAAGGAGGGGCCAAAGGCTTTCGCGGAGAAGCGGCCACCCCAGTGGAAGGGACGATGACGGCCGAGCTGGACGGGCGCACGCCCTGCATCATCGGCGCCGCACAGAGGACCTGGCATCCCGGTAGCCAGCCTGCACCCGAGCCCCTCCAGATGTGGTCGGAGATGGTCCACGCTGCCGCCGAGGACACCGGAGTCGCTGCGGGAAAGGTGCTGGAGAAGATCGGGGACCTCGCGGTCCTGTACTGCCAAAGCTGGCGGTACGACGACCCCCCGGCCCGGCTCTCCGACGCCCTGGGCATCGACCCCGCCCGCTCGCTGTACTCGGGTATCGGCGGGACGACGCCTCACGTGCTCATCTCCGAGGCGTCGGCCGCCATAGCCGCGGGTGACCTGGACGTCGCGGTCGTGGTGAGCGCGGAGGCGCTCGAGACGATCCGCCAGTACAAGAAGGCCGGCGAGCGACCGGACTGGTCCTACCACGACCCCGTGAAGCGACCCTTCCCGTTCGAGGAGCCGTTCCACCCGTCGGAGATCGCGCACTCCGTCTTCCAGGCGTGGCTGACATTCGCGGTCTTTGACATCGCACGGCGCGCCCAGCTCGGAATTCCGCCCGCCGAGTACCGCCGCCAGCTGGGGGAGCTCCTTGCACCCATGACGGCCGTCGCGGAAGCGAACCCCAACGCGTGGTTCCGCCGCCGGCACACTGCCGAGGACCTCATCGAGCCGACTCCCGCCAACAGGATGGTCGGATATCCCTACACCAAGACCATGGTGGCGATCATGGACGTCGACATGGCCGCTGCGGTGGTTCTGGCGAGCGAGGAAGCAGCCGACGCGCTCGGCGTCCCACCCGAGCGGCGTGTCTACCCGAGAGGATTCGCGTACGCCACCGACCCGATCTACGTCGCCGAGCACGAGCCGTTGTGGGCGTCGCCGGCAATGGCCTCAGCGTCGGCCGCCGCTCTGAGTGCCGCCAGCG
The DNA here is from genome assembly GCA_035533095.1 of Acidimicrobiales bacterium. Taxonomy (NCBI): domain Bacteria; kingdom Bacillati; phylum Actinomycetota; class Acidimicrobiia; order Acidimicrobiales; species Acidimicrobiales bacterium. The sequence goes on from DATLUM010000040.1 coordinate 49,459, forward strand.
CAGGCGTCGACGACATCGCGCACTTCGACCTCTATAGCTGCTTCGGGAGCTCGTTGAACCTGGCGATCGACGCGCTCGGGCTGTCCCCTTCGGACCCCCGAGGATTCACCGTGACAGGAGGCCTGCCCTTCGCAGGCGGACCGGGCAGTGGCTACATGCTTCACAGCACAGCGGCGATGGTAGATGTCCTGCGCGGCGACCCCGGGTCGCTCGGAATGGTCAGCGGTGTAGGGATGCACATGACAAAGCATGCTTTCGGTCTCTACAGCAGCGCGGCCCCGGATTCGATCGACTGGATCAGGGGAGCAGCCGGGGCACCGGGCTCGGCGCCGGCGTCCATCCGGCCGGCACGCCCGATCGAGAACTCGCACAGTGGTGAGGCGACGATCGCCGCCTACACCGTCGTCCACGCCCGTTCCGGCGAACCCGAATGGGGGCTCGTGGTCTGTGACATCCCGGGCGGTGCCCGCGCCTACGGACGGGTCGAGGATCCCGGTTTGCTGTCGGACATGGAATCCGAAGAGTGGGTGGGCACGGTCGTCCAAATGCAGTCCGGGGAGGCTGGCATCAACCGCGTGGTGTCGGTCGAGAGGGAAAGGATGTCAGCCCGTGCCGGTGCGTGAAGCCGTGATCGTCGACGTCGTCAGGACGGCGTTCGGGAAACGAAAGGGTGCCCTCGCCGGCTGGCACCCCACGGATCTGCTGGGGTTCACCTTGCGCCAGCTCGTCGACCGCAACAATCTGGACCCCGAGCTGCTGGACGACATCGTCTGCGGGTGCGTCACGCAGTCCGGCGAGCAAGGGTGCAACGTAGCCCGCAACGCTGTCGTGGCGGGTGGGCTGCCGTGGACGCTGCCCGCCACATCGGTCGACCGGCAGTGCGGTTCGTCGCAGCAGGCGCTTCACTTCGTGGCGGCCAGCGTCATCAGTGGCATGTACGACATCGCTGTGGCTTGCGGGGTCGAGTCCATGTCCCGGGCGCCCATGGCGTCGAACGCGAAGGGCGGGACCGGGCCGTTCTCCCCGTCGTTCATGGAAGCGATAGACGGGAGGCTGTGGGCCCAGTTCCGGGTCGCCCAGCAGCTTGCAGACGAGGCCGGAGTCAGTCGCGAGGATATGGACGCGTTTGCGGTGCAGAGCCACCGCCGCGCGGCCGAAGCGACGGCTTCCGGGCACTTCGCCCGCGAGATCCTTCCGGTCCCGATCAAAGCCGAGGACGGCTCGCTGACCGGAGACAGGCTCTCGTCCGACGAAGGGATCCGCACCGACTGCAGCCTTGAGGTCCTGGCCGGCCTGCCGCCGGCACAGTCGTGGGAGCCGGGGACCGCCGCTGGCATAACTGCCGGGAACTCCTCGCAGATGACCGACGGCGCCGCGGCTGCGATCATCGCAGATCGTTCGACTGCCGAACGCCTGGGCTTGCCCATCCGGGCGAGGCTCGTCCATTTCGCCGTGGGCGCCGAGGACCCCGTCCTGGTGCTCTCCGCTCCCAACCGGGTCACCCGGAAGCTGCTCGAGCGCTCCGGCATGAAGATCGACGACTTCGACGCGATCGAATGCAACGAGGCCTTCGCCGCGATAGTGCTGCGTTGGGCGCGCGAGTTCGACCCGGACCCCGAGCTGCTGAACCCCCGTGGCGGAGCGATCGCGATCGGTCATCCTCTTGGGGCGAGCGGTGTCCGCATGACCGCCACCTTGCTGAACCACCTCGAGGCCACCGGGGGGCGCTACGGGCTGCAGACGATGTGCGAGGGCGGCGGCCAGGCGAACTGCACTGTCATCGAACGCCTGCCGTAGGCAGCTGCGCCGGCGAGCCGAGGCGCCCCCTAGCGGTGGTCGAAGGCGACCTTGATCGCGCCGCTCCTCGCCTGATCCGCCAGCGCAGCGAACGCGTCGCGCCAGTCCTCGAGCGGGAAGGTGTGCGTGAGCATCGGCCTGATGTCGACGCGGTCGGCCCGCACCAGTTCCAGGTAGTGCTCCATCGCGTGCTGGCGCACACCCTCGACCTCTTCGATCCCGAAGGCGTTGGAGCCCACCCACGACAGCTCTTTGAAGTACAGCGGGCTCCACTCCCAGCGCCCGGGCGCGTGGAATCCCGCCTTCACGAGGGTGCCCCGGGCGCGGAGCAGCCGGACGCCGACCTCGAGCGTCTCCGGCTTGCCGATCGTGTCGTACACAACGTCGATCCCGCCCGGGTGGCACATCGGCAGACCGGTGGTCCCGAGCACGAGCTTCCCGCCCGACCACTTGGCCAGCTCCTCGATGATCTGCATCCGGTCGTTCGGTCTCATGACGATCGAGGCTCCAAACTTGGATGCCAGCTGGGCCTGCGCGTCGAACCGGGCGATCACCGCCACCTCGACGTCGGGGTAGAGCGCCCGAAGGATCGCCACCGCCGTCGAACCCAGAGCCCCGGCCCCGTAGACGAGCGCCTTGCCTCCTGCAGGAGGCGGGTGCCGGGTCACCGCGTGCAACGACACCGAGAAAGGATCTGCCAACACGGCATGCTCGTCGCTCACGTCGTCAGGAACGGGGAAGAGCATGCGCGGGTGGGCCGGCATGAGATCCGCGTAACCACCGGTGGCGTCGCTCGAGAGTCCGGTGTGGATGCCCGTCGCTATGTCGCCAGCGGTGAAGTTGTGGCAGAGGCTGTAGTCGCCCACCTGGCAGGGCGGGCACAACGGCGTGACACCTCGGGGTTCGCACGACAGCCATGGGTTGAGCACGACGCGTTGACCCACCTCGAAACCGCGGGCCTCGGGACCCAACGACACCACTTCCGCGACCACCTCGTGCCCCATGACTTGCGGGAACGAGCAGAGCCCGGCCATCGCGTTGTCGATATCCTCGTCGCCGAAGTCAAGCAGGGCCATCTTGGAGTCGGAGCCGCAGATCCCTGCCAGCAGCGGGCGGGTCACCACCCAGTCGGGGCGCAGCGGTCGTGTTTCGTCGACCTCCATCAACCGCATGGGGGTGGTCGTGAGATTCGCCAGCAGCCGGTTGTCGCCAACGCCACCCGGTGGGTTCCACGGCTCCGGGTCGACACCGAAGAACAGCGCTCTCATAGGGCACCTCCCGATGCGGCAACGCCCGGATTCGTGGCGATCGCAGAAGCGATACCGGCGATGTAGGAATCGATGTCGGCATCCTTACCGGTCACGATTGCCTTGAGGTCGGGCAGGTAGTGCTCGAACTGTTCGCCCGAGATGGCCTCCAGGATCCCGCTGGCGACGACGTCCGGTGGCAGCTTGGGAACCTCGAAAAGAGGTGGGTCCTCGCCTTCCCGATCCCAGATGTCCGTGTCTATCGGGCCGGGTTGGATCAGCCGGACAGCCACGTTCGACCCGTGAAGATCGATGGCCATGGCTTCGCTCCAGCCGGTGAGCGCGAATTTGCTGGCGCAGTATGCGGCTTCGTGTGCGATCCCCAACCTTCCTCCCATGCTCGCGACGTTGACTATGACACCCCCGGTGCCCGCCAGCATTCGCGGAAGCACCCGAAGCGTCATGCGCGCGGGAGCCAGGAAGTTGACACGCATCGTTTCCTCGATCTCTCCCGTCGTGAGCGAGGTGACGGCCCGGCGCTTCGGTACGGCGGCGTTGTTGATGACGATGTCGAGACCGTCGAAGGCCTCCCACGCCTCGTCGACGAGCGACTCGGCCCGATCCAGGTCTCCCAGGTCCGCGACCCACATCCGGGAACCAGACGCGCTCCGCTTGCAGTTCTCGAGCACCTCGGCGAGCAGCCCGGCCCGCCGGCCCACGATGCCCACTGTGGCTCCCTGTGCTGCCAGCAGGCGCGCGGTCGCAGCACCGATACCTGACGACGCCCCGGTCAGGAGCACCCTGGACCCGGCTACTTGCACCTGGGTCTCCTCAGCGCCTCGGAAGCTGGATCGCCTTGTCGGCGATGATGTTCTTCTGGACCTCGGTCGCGCCGGCGCCGATCGAGGTGTAGCGCTGCCACGGGTAGTTGTGGGCGGCGTGCCCACCGTTGAGCGCCCCGGGGGATCCCTTCTCGATGAGGCTCATGGGTCCGAGGATGTCGAGGTTCAACTCGGCGAGTGACTGGGACAGGAAGCTCCATTGAAGCTTCGCCAGGGGAACCTCGGGCCAGTTCTTCTCGCCCTTCAGCACTTTTGACAGAGCCCGGAAGTTGAGGAGGCGGGTGAACTCGATCTGGGTCCACATTCGCGCGATGCGGTCACGTATCTCCGGGTCCTCCAACGCCGCGGGGTTCGCGCGGCGGGCCGCCTCGATCATCTCGTCGAGCTCGGCCTTCAGGCCGATCGCCATCCCGGAGGTGCCGACCCTCTCGTGGCCCAGCGTGCCCATGGCAACGCCCCAGCCGTTCCCCTCGTCACCGAGCCGGTACTCGATGGGAACCGGGGCGTCGGTGAAGAACACCTCGTTGAACATGCGCTCGCCGGTCAGGTCCCGGATCGGCCGGCACTCGACGCCGGGGAGTTCCATGTCGACGATGAGTGCAGTGATGCCCTCGTGCTTGGCCCCGCGCTCGATGGCGGTCGGATCGGTTCGGACGAGGAACAGTCCCCACTTCGCCAGGTGGGCACTGGAGATCCAGATCTTCTGGCCGTTGAGAACGTAGGCGTCACCGTCGCGTTCGGCCTTGGTGCGCAGGTTGGCCAAGTCGCTGCCCGCCTCGGGCTCGCTGAAACCCTGGCACCAATGCTCGTCGGCGTTGATGATGCCGGGGAGCCAGCGTTTCTTCTGCTCCTCGGAGCCCCATTTGATGATCATGGGGCCGATCTGCCAGATGCCGTTGGTGTTGTAGATCCCCGGTGCCTTCGCCGCGGCCATCTCCTGCGAGTAGATGACGTTCTGCATGATCGTCGCCTCGCGGCCACCCCACTCCCGCGGCCAGTTGATCGCTGCCCAGCCGCCTTCGTTGAGCCGGCGCTGCCACGCCTGCCGGCGGAGCATCGTCCTCTTCGTGGGATCGCTCTCGGGCGGGCCAATCTCCCCTTGATCCCGGAAGTCCGGCAGGTTGGCATCGAGCCATGCCCTGAGTTCCTTGCGGAATTCCTCGTCCTCGGGCTCGTAGGAGAAGTCCACGCAGGCAACGCTAACGCGCCCGCGAGTGGCCGTCACCAGTTCTCCGACACGCGTGTCAGGGTTTACGATCACCCCGTGGATTTCACCTTCAGCCCGGAACAGGATGCGCTTCGCGACGCCGTCCGATCCTTCCTGTCCAGTCCCGCTCAGATCGGCTACGTGCGAAGGATGATCGACGACGAGCGCGGCTTCGAGGAGTCCTGGTGGTCCGAGATCAGCGCGATGGGATGGGCGGGCACGCTGATCCCTGAAGCCCTCGGAGGGGCAGGGTTGGGACTGGTCGACATGGTCGTGTTGCAGGAGGAGATGGGCCGCGTCGCTCTGCCCGGCCCCTTCTTCTCCTCGGCCGTTGCGGCGACGCTCGCAACCCTCCGTCTCGGCGACGACGACCTCCTGCGCCGCCTGGCGGCAGGGACGTGCCGGGCCACCCTGGCGGTCGAGGAGGGCCGAAGTGGAGCGCCTCTCGGTGGAATCGCCACCACGGCCATCCCGAATGGTGACAAGTGGGAACTGCGCGGTACAAAACCTCTGGTCCTGGACGGGCATTCTGCCGACGTCGCCATCGTCGTCTCGAAGGATCCCGACGGCGGTCTCGCCGCGTTCGTCCTCGACGACCCGGCGGGGACGCCGGTTACGACACTCGACGTCACACGCAAACTGGCTCGCCTGGATCTCGACGGACGTCACGCCCGGCGGATCGGGCCGTCCGGAGACCAAACGAAGCTTCTCCAGAGGATCCTCGACGACGTGGCCGTCGCCCTTTGTGCCGAAACCGTCGGCGCCGGCGAGCGTGCGCTGCAGATGGCCATCGAGTATTCGAAGCAGAGGGTTCAGTTCGACAGGCCAATCGCCACGTTCCAGGCGATCAAGCACAAGATCGTCGACATGCTCCACCAGTTGGAGCTGGCACGCGTCGGAACCCACTGGGCCGCCTGGGCCAGCCAGGTGGACGACCCTGTCCGAGCCGAGGCCGCGGCTGCCTGCAAGTCGTTCGTAGCGGAAGCGGCGGTCATGGTCACCGGGGAGAACATCCAGGTGCACGGCGGGGTCGGCTTCACCTGGGAGGTCGATTGCCATCTGCTGTTCCGCCGGGTGAAGCAGAACGACCTGCTGTTCGGCAACCAGGCCTGGAACCGTCAGCGGCTCGCCGGTCTCATCCTCGACGCCCCTCAACCAGCTCCCGCTTGACCACTTTGCCGGTTGCGTTGCGCGGCAGCGACTCCACCATCGTGATCCTCCGCGGGATCTTGTAGTCGCTGAGGCGTTCGGCGAGGAACTCCTTCAGCTTGGCCCCGTCGACAGTCGTGCCGGGGACCGGGACGATCCAGGCGGCGACGTCCTCGCCGAGCACGGAGTGCGGCACTCCTGCGACGGCCACTTCCTGGACGCCAGGGAACTCCGCGATCACGGCTTCGACATCGCCAGCATGCACGTTGTTGCCGCCGCGGATGATCACATCCTTGATTCGCCCGACGATGTACAGGTAGCCGTCCTCGTCGAGCCGTGCGAGATCTCCGGTGTGCAGCCACCCGTCCCGCCATGCCGCCTTGGTCGCTTCAGGATCGTTGAAATACTCGCGCTCCTTCCCGGGATTGGAGACGAGCAGCTCACCTACCTCGCCCGCGGGGAGCTCCCGGCCGCCCTCGTCGACGATCCGGAACTGCACGGGCGGCATCGGCTTGCCGACCGAGCCGACGCGGCGGGAAGCCTCCTCCGGCGGCAGGATGCAGTAGGCGGAGCCGGCCTCCGTCATGCCCCAGTTGTTGGACACCCACGCGTGCGGGAGTCTTTCCTGCAGCCTCCGGAACGTGTCGGGAGCCAGCGGCGCGCTCCCGAGACTCGCCATCCGAAGACTGCTCAGGTCGGCCTCTTCGAAGCGGGGGTGGGAGATCAGCAGTTGGGCCATCGCCGGCACTATGAACGTGGCGGCCGGGCGTCGGGTCTCGACATGTTCCAGCCAGGCGCCGGCATCGAAACGAGGCTGGTAGAGGCCGGTCATCCCCAGCTTCATTGGGTTGTAGATCGACGAGATACCGGCGAAGGTGAACAACGGCGACGAGTGCAGCCACCCGTCCCCCGACCAGTTGGGCAGACCGTTGGGCACCATGGCCACGTTGCGGTGCCGGACGACGACCCCCTTTGGCCGGCCGGTAGTGCCCGAGGTGTACATGACGTCGGCCATGTCGTCGGCGGTGACCTCGACCTGGACGGCCCTGCCCGGCTCGCCGAGCCCGCTCCAGGGCCGTTCGGGCGAAGAACTCTTCGAGCTCACCGCGACCCATCGGAGCGAAGGCAGAGAACGGCGCACCCCTTCCAGGATCTCGGCGGTACCGGCCCCGGCGAACGCCGCCACCGCAGCCGAGTGTCCCATCACGTACTCGAGTTCCCGCGAAGCCAGGCGGGTGCTGGTCGGCACGGCCACGGCACCCGCCTTGTGGATCGCTGCGTAAGCCACGACCCATTCCAGGCACTCCTCCATGGGCAGGAAGATGGCGACCGTGTCGCCCTTCTCGACACCGACGTCCAGAAGTGCCGCTGCCACCTGGTCGGAGGCGGCATCCCATCCCGCGAAGGTCAGCCGTCGGTCGCTGTCCACGTCGATTAGGGCGGCCTCCTCCGGAAAATGGGATGCCATCAGCCGGAGCTGGTCAGTGAGCAGGTGACCGGGGTCCGGCTGGGTCCCCGGCTCGTCGGTGCTTGTCTCGAAACCTGACGCTCGTGTCATATACAGTGAGAGCCGAATCTAGCGCCGGCCCCACGAGCCAGTCGAGCGGGAGATGTGGATGGAAGAAACGCGCGACACGGGTGTGCTCGATCCGCTCCTGCTGGAGCCCCACTTCCCTGACTTCCCGGCGACGGTCCCGAGGTTCCTCGAAGCCGGGCGCCGGCGATTCGGGGATCATGACTGCGTCGTCACCCCCGACGCCCGCCTCACGTTCGCCGACCTGGACGAGCAGTCCCGCAGGCTCGCAGCCTTTCTCGTGCAAGCTGGCGTGTCGAAGGGGAGCCGCGTCGGCATCCTCTTTCCCAACGGCATCGAGTGGGTGCTCACGTGGGCCGCCGCTGCCCGGGTCGGTGCTGTGACGATCCCGGTCAACACCTTCTACAAGGCACCCGAGTTGGGTCGCTTCCTCAGGCACGCGGACGTGCAGTACCTCGTCACTGTCGGGGGGTTCCTCCAGCACGACTACCTCGCCAGGCTCGAGACCCTCGCTCCCGACCTGCAGCACCACCAGGGACCCGGGCCACTGTGGTTGCAGGACTTCCCGCAGCTCCGCCGGATCCTGCTCTGGGGAGAGGTAGACCCGGCCCGGCCCTGGGCCGAGCCCGGTGTGGGAGCGGCGATCGAGTCGGCCTCCGACACGCGCGCCCTCGGCCTCATAGACGCCCTCGGAGAAGACGTCGCGCCGGGTGACGAGCTCTTTGTCACCTACACCTCAGGGTCGACGGGTGAACCCAAAGGAGTGATTCACAGCCACGGCGGTTCCGTGCGGCACGCGTTCAACCTCGCTGCCCTCTCGGGTATCGACGAGGCGTCGCGCATATGGACTCCCATGCCGCTTTGCTGGGTGGGTGGGTTCGAGTTCAGCTTGCTCCGAGCGTTGGTGGCCGGAGGATGCTTCCTGACCCAAGCGGTGTTCGAGCCCGGCGCCGCGTTGAAGATGTTCCAGGACGAGCGAGTCACCAACGTTTCCGCGTGGCCCGGCATCTCCAAGACGCTGTGCGAGCATCCGGACTTCCCCAACACTGACCTGAGTTCGCTGCGCACACCCACGTCGCTCTACGAGGCGATGCCGCTCGACCGGCGCCCCCCGGACCCGGGCCTGGCCGTCAGCTCCCTCGGCATGTCCGAGACCTGCGGCCCGCACACCTTCTGGACACGCGGCGAGGAGGTGACCGGGGTCCCCGAGCGCTACCGGGGTGCATTCGGGCACGAGGTTCCGGGCACGCAGCACCGGATCGTTGACGCCGACAGCGGCCGCGACCTTCCCGAGGGCGAGGAAGGAGAAGTCCTCGTCCGCGGTTACAGCCTGATGCTCGGTCTTTACAAGCACGAGCGGTCGGAGGTCTTCGACGCCGACGGGTGGTACCACACGGGCGATCGCGGCTATTTCCGTGACGGGTGGTTCTTCTTCACCGGTCGACAGACGGACCTCATCAAGACCGGCGGTTCCAATGTCGCCCCTGCCGAGGTCGAGCGTTGCCTGATCGCCTATGACGACGTGAAGCTCGCATTCGTCGTCGGGGTGCCCGATCCGGTGAAGGGCCAGGTCGTGGTGGCGCTCCTGGTGCCGTCGCGTTCGGCGGGCGGCGGTGGGGCCCGCGACTCCGAAGCGATCCGTGCCCATCTGAAGGGAGAGCTGTCCTCCTACAAGGTGCCAGCGCACGTCCTGTTCATCACCGACGAGCAGGTGCCCTGGCTCGTCAGCCAGAAGGTCGACCGGCGCGCGCTCCTGACGCTCGCCGAGAAGCTTCTGGCTGGGGCCGGTCAGTAGCCGGGCAGTAACCTCCGACGATCCCGAGAGTGAACAAGGCCCGCCGGGCACCGTCCACCGCTGCGGGGGGAGCGCCCGCCCAGAACCGCCAGCTTCGCAGGCAAGGTCGGGAGACCCTCCGTCGTCTGCTGGAAGCAGCGATCACCGTTTTCGACGAGCGCGGCTACCACGCCGCCCGCGTCGACGACATCGTCAAGGTCGCCGAGACGTCGCACGGGACGTTCTACCTGTATTTCCGCAACAAGGAGGACCTCTTCCTCGCGCTCGTCGCGGATGTGACGGAGGCGATGCGCGAGCTCGCCGAATCCCTCCCACCGATCAAGCCGTCGAAGTCGGGCTACGAAGTGCTCCGCGAGTGGCTTGACGAGTTCTACGGGATCTACGAGCACTATCACCCCGTGATCCGGGCCTGGATTGAAGCGAACGCCCAGAACGCAGAGCTGGCCGCGATGGGAACGAAGGTTCTTCGCAGGTTCATCGACCAGCTGGTCCTGCGGGTGCAGGAGTCCGATCGCTCGGTCGTCAGCGACCCGAACCTCGCGGCGCTCGCGATGGTGTCGATGGTCGAGCGGGTGAGTTTCTACGCGGTGGTGCGCATGGTGCCGGTCGAGCGCGAGGCGCTCATCGACAACCTCGCCTCGATCCTGCACGTAGGCCTGTTCGGCGGTGTCAGGCGAAAGGTCTAGCGCGAGGGCGCCGCGGGCAGGAAGCGCTCGCGCCCAGCCGCCACAAACGACTCTCGCAGCACCGCCGCATCGGCGTCGTCGAGCAACCGGTACTCGAGTTCCCGGCCCGGGCGCCACCACACCGGGTCGTCCACGCACCACGCTCGGGCCCGCAAGGGAGACTTGTCCAACTTGCCTGACCCGGTCGTGGGCAAGCGGGCAACCAACCGCACAAAACGAGGCGCCCACTTCGTACCCAGGTCGGGCTGCTCGGACAGAAACGTCGCGAAGTCGCCGGCGTCGAACCTGCCAGTGCCCTCCGTCTCAAGCGCTGCCATCACCTGGTCTCCGCTGACCGGGTCGGGCACGCCGAAGACCGCTGCGCCGGTGGTCCACGGGTAGCGGTTGAGGACCCGCTCGACGCTGCCGGCGGAGAAGTTCTCGCCGTCGACTCTCAACCAGTCGGCGGTCCGGCCCGCGAAGTAGATGAAAGACTCCGCGTCGCGGTACCCGAGGTCACCTGTCCAGTACCAGCCGTCGCGCGTGCGGGCCGCCTCGGCCTCCGGGTTGTTGTAGTAGCCCTCAAATCGATCAGCCGTGTCGCGACCAACGATTTCCCCGATCGCCTCGTCCGGGTTGAGCAGTCGACCTTGCTCGTCGACGACAGCCGGCGCGCACTCGGCGCCGGTCGCAGGGTCCACGACGGCCACATCCGTTCCGGGCTTTGCCTTGCCCATGGCGCCGCGGGGCATTCCCGGAGCGGGCACGATGACCACCGCGTTCTCGCTGGACCCGTAACCCTCGAAGACCGGGCAATGAAAACGGCGGGTGAACTCCGCGATGTTCTGCGGTGAGGCCTCCGAACCGAGAGCCCACTTGAGCTTGTTGTCCCTGTCCTCTGGAGCCTCCGGAACCGCGACGATGTACGACAGCGCCCGACCCACGTAGTTGAAGAAGGTGCACCCGTGGTAGCGGATGTCCGGGCCAAAAGACGACGCCGAGAAGCGCCGCCTCAACACCACCGAAGCACCGGTGATCAGCGCCGGAAAAAGGTTCGCCAGCAGCGCGTTGCCGTGGAATAGCGGCATCGCGCAGTAGAGGACGTCGTCGGGCCGGAACGCTCGGGCGGAGTCGGCCGCTGTGCGCGCCGCGCGCCCCTGCGACACGCGGACAGCCTTGGGGGCACCGGTCGAACCGGCCGTGAAGACGAGGAGGTATAGGTCACCCGGTCCGGGTCGCTCCACGGGAGCCCCACCGGAGGCGCTGGCGCTCAGCAGGTCGTCGTATTCGCGCGACCCGGCGACGAGTACGCGCCCATTGGCTGAACCGAGGTCCATGCCGGCAAGGAGCTTCGAGCCGCCTTCGTCTGTGACCACAATCTGGCAATCGGTGTGCCTGACATCGCCCGCCAACTCCTCACCCCGCCTGGTCGGGTTGACACCCACGACCGTTGTCCCGCACAGGGCCGATCCCAGGAGCAGGAAGACGTACTCCGGCAGGTTCTCCAGCAGCACCCCCACGTGGAACGGACCTGGACGGCACAGGGACCGCAGCATCGCGGACCGGGTCACGGACTCGGCGACGACCTCGGCCCACGACCAGGTCCTCCCCTCGAATATCAGTCCCGGGGACGGGTCGTCGCCTCGCGCCACTACGTGGTGAGCGATCGTCGCCGGCGCCTCTACCCCGACATCAGAAGGCACAGGCGAACTCTAATCCCTGACGTCTATGTCAGGTTCAGTGCGCGGCGGTCTACGATCGTGGTCGATGGCTTCTGGCGACTCCATGATCGTTTCCGTCGACGACCACCTCATCGAGCCACCGGACCTGTTCGAAGGCCTCATGCCGTCCGCACTCGTGGACCGGGCGCCGCGGATCGTCGAATTCGAGGACGGGCGCCAGGCTTGGGTCTACGAGGACAATCTCTACGCCAACGTCGGGCTCAATGCGGTCGCGGGCCGCCCACGTGACGAGTGGAGCATGGAACCGGCGCGCTTCGACGAGATGCGTCCCGGCTGTTTCGACATCCACGAGCGCGTCAAAGACATGGACGCCGGCGGCATCTGGTCCTCGGTGTGTTTCCCGTCGCTGATAGCGGGCTTCTGCGGCGCGGTGTTCTCCAACAGCAAGGATCCCGAGCTCGGCCTGGCATGCGTGCGCGCGTGGAACGACTGGCACCTGGACGTGTGGGCCGGCACCTACCCGGGCCGGATCATCCCACTGCAACTCACGTGGCTCAAAGATGCCGCCATCGCGGCCGACGAGGTCCGCCGCAACGCTGAGCGGGGCTTCAAGGCAGTCAGTTTTGCGGAGCTCCCGTCGAAGCTCGGGCTTCCGTCGCTCCACTCGCGCTACTGGGATCCATTCCTGGCGGCCTGCGAGGAGACCGGCACGGTGCTCTGCCTGCACACAGGCTCATCCGGGTGGGCGCCCCTGCCTTCGCCCGATCCTCCGTTCGAGCTGTACCCGACGCTGTTCCCCGCCAGCAGCCTCGTGGCGGCAACCGACTGGCTGTGGTCCCGTGTGTGCATGCGCTTCCCAGGGCTGCAGATAGCGATGTCGGAGGGCGGCATCGGCTGGGTCGCGATGCTCGCCGACCGAGCCGACTACGTCCTGGCCCATTCGGCGTCGGGGACCGAGAGTCGTTCGTGGAAGGGCGACCTGCGCCCCAGCGAGATCCTGGCGCGGAACTTCTGGTTCTGCACCATCGACGACCCAAGCAGCGTCGACGCGGTCATCCAGCGGATGGGTGCCGACCACATCATGGTCGAGAGCGACTACCCGCACGCCGACTCGACCTGGCCGTCGAGCTACGAAGCGGTCAAGGCCAACTTCGGCCACCTACCGGACGAGGTGATCCGCAAGGTGACTTACGGCAACGCCTGCGAGTTGTTCGGGGTGAAGCCCCCTCCGACCTGACCGGTCACGCCCCGCAGATGTCGGCGTGGTTGAGGACTGTCACTCATGCTCAACCTACGATCTCGGCGTGTTGTGCTTCGAGGACGTGACCATGGGCGACGCGGCCCCGGTGCTCACCCACACGCTCACGCGCGGTGATCTGATCGAGTACGCCGGCGCATCCGGGGACTTCAACCCGATGCACACCGACGAGGTCGCGGCGAAGGAGGCCGGCATGCCCAGCGTGTTTGGCCATGGCATGTTCTCCGCAGGTCTGCTCGCAACGGCGATGACCAACTGGTCGGGGGTCGGCAGCGTGGTGCGGTACAAGGTCCGCTTCGTGAAGCAGACGTGGCCTGGCGAGGAGTTCGAGACCAGCGTCAGGGTCACAGCCAAACGTAAGGAGGAAGGGAGGGGCCTCGTCGACGTCGAGTGCAGCCTCGCCAACAAGCAAGGGGAGGTGAAGGTCGCCGGCGAGGCGACCCTGGCCTTGCCCCTGCGCCTCGCGTCCTAGACAGGTCCGCAGGACCTCTCTAGCCGGCCGGTTTCCTCGCCCGGTGCACGAGGTTGAACCGGGCGGTGACCACCGGCTCACCGCTGCCCTTCACGGTCCACCTGGTCTCGGTGACCAGGAACGTCATGACGTGGGTGTCCGTCTCGCGCTGGTAGAGATCCGAGATCACGTCTTGCGCCTCGAGCACGTCGCCGACCATGACGGGCCGGGCGTACTCGAACTCCTGCTCACCGTGCAGGATGAGCCCGGGACCGAGCTTGCCCATGACCTCCCACATCGGGTTCGACGCCACCGGCTCCAGGCCTTCCTGCAGTTCGGGGTACTCCCCCCAGTAAGGCATGGCGAACGGGAATGTCGGCGGAGCCGGGATCGAAGCGAAACCTGCCGCCTGGGCCTCTCGCTGGTCCTGGTAGATCCTGCTCTGGTCCTTGACCGCTCTCGCGAAAACGGACACCGGAGCCCGCTCCACGGCCACCACCCTGCGGGCGCTCACCTTCCCTATGACGGTCGTGTCGAGCCCCATGCCGGTAGCAGCACCTCCGTGGTCACCGTAGTATGACGAGCGTGTCAGATTTTGATGTGGTCGTGCGTGGAGGGACGGTCATCGACGGGACGGGTTCGCCCGGCAGGAAGGCCGATGTGGGCGTCGCCAGGGGGAAGATCGTCGCGGTCGGAGAGGGACTCAGCGGCAACAGGGAGCTGGACGCATCGGGCCAGGTGGTCAGCCCCGGTTTCATCGACATCCACACCCACTACGACGCCCAGGTGTTCTGGGATCCGTGGCTCACCCCCTCGTCGTTCCACGGCGTCACGACCGTCGTCGCCGGCAACTGCGGCTTCTCCATAGCACCGGTTAGAAGTGACGGCGTCGCGCTGCTGGCGCGAACCCTCCAGCACGTCGAGGACATGAGCTTCGACACGTTGCAGGCCGGCGTGCCCTGGGACGGCTTCGAAACCTTCCCCCAGTACCTCGACGCTGTCGAGAAGCGCCGGCCAGCCCTCAACTACGGCTGCTACGTAGGCCACACTGCTGTGCGCCTGTACGTGATGGGAGAGGACGCATACGAGCGGCCTGCCACCCCTGAGGAGCTCGACCGCATGAGCGAGATCGTCGCCGAGTCGGTCGCCGCCGGGGCGATGGGCTTCGCGAGCAGCGCGTCGCCCACCCACAACGGCGACAAGGGGCGCCCGGTACCGTCGCGTGTGGCGGACCTGGAGGAGCTGCGGGCGCTCCTGCAGCCGGTACGCCAAGCGGGCAAGGGTGTCGTGGCGCTGCTGCCGGGGGGAGTGATCCGCCACGAGCAGGTCTTCGAGTTGCAGAAGGAGATCGGCCGGCCGTTCACCTGGACGGCGCTGCTGACCGTTCAGGGTTACCCCTACCACGAGAAGGTCATCCGCGAGCACGAGGCCGCGTGGGAGTCCGGCGCCGAGGTGTGGCCGCAGGTGTCCTGCCGCCCGCTCGTGTTCCAGATGAACCTGGAGGAGCCGTTCACGCTCAACATGCGCCCGTCGTTCGCGGCCCTGATGGGGATGTCGCACGAGGAGCGCACCGCCGCCTACCGGGACCCGTCGTGGCGCGCTTCCGCCTGGTCTGAGCTGAGCGGCGAGGGCGGCGGGAAGCTGCCTTTCAACTGGAAGGCGCTGTCGGTGGCCGAGTCTGACTCGCGGCCCGACATGGTGTCGCGCAAGGTCATGGAGGTGGCGGAGGAATGGGGATGCACGCCGCTCGACGTCGTGCTCGACATATCCCTCGGCGACGACCTGAGGAGCCGCTTCTGGTCGGTTCTGGCCAACGACGACCCTGAAGGCATCGCCTGGCTGCTCCCCCGCGACCACGTCCTGCTGGGCCTGGCCGACTCGGGGGCCCACGTGTCGCAGCTCTGCGATGCGTGCTTCGCGACCGACCTGCTCGGCAACTGGGTCCGCGAGCGGAGCGTGATGCCGCTCGAGCGGGCCATTCACAAGCTCACCGGAGAGCCCGCGGCCGTCTACGAATTGGCTGACCGGGGGACCATCGAGGTCGGCAAGGCTGCGGACATATGCGTCTTCGACCCGGAGACCATCGCTCCGGGGCCCCTCAAGCGGGTACGTGACTTCCCCGCCAACGGCGAGCGTCTCACCGCGGACTCTCCCACCGGGATGACGCACATGCTTGTCAACGGCACGCCCATACGCGTCGACGGCGCCGCCGACGAGGAAGGCCTGAGTTCCGGGCCCGGTGTCCTCCTGCGCGCTACCTAAAAGCCGATCCCGAAGCCGGGGATCCCCTTGCGGCGTTCACCGAACAGACGCTCCTGCTCCTTGACCAGATCTCCTACCGTCCACCGACTGTCGCGGCTGACGCCCGAGGCGTCGCTCAAGGGTTGGATGAGGTGCACCCGCCCGCCGGTGACGACGAACACCTGCCCGCTGATCTCGGCGCCCGCGTCGCTGGCGAGCCACCCTACGACCGGTGCGACATTGTCGGGGTGTAGGTCGTCGAAGGTCCCCTCCTCCCCGCCGGCCAGGAATCCCCCTCCGAGCGTCTCGGTCATGCGGGTGCGAGCGCGTGGGGCGATGGCGTTGACGGTCACTCCGAACCGCTCGAGCTCCCGGGCGAGGGTCAGCGTCATCGAGTAGATCCCGCCCTTCGCTGCGGCGTAGTTCGCCTGGCCCGGCGTCCCCCACAGTCCCGCCTCGCTGGTCGTGTTGATCACCCGCCCGTACACCGGATCGCCAGCCTTGTGCTTCGTCCTCCAGTGCGCCGCAGCAAACCGCACCGGTGCGAAGTGGCCCTTCAAGTGGACGAGGATCACCGACTCGAAGTCTTCCTCGCTCATGTTGAAGCTCATGCGGTCGCGGACGAAGCCGGCGTTGTTGACGAGGATGTTCAGGTCCCCGAAGGATTCGACGGCCTGTTGCACGAGTCGTCCGGCGCCGGCGAACGTGGACACGTCGTCTGCGTTGGCGACTGCCTTGCCGCCCGCCGAGACGATCTCGTCGACCACAGCCTGCGCCACCGAGGAGTCACGCCCGCCACCGTCGAGCGCGGTGCCGAGATCGTTGACGACGATGCTCGCACCCTCGGCCGCGAGTAGCAGCGCCTCACCCCTGCCGATGCCGCGCCCGGCTCCGGTGACGATCGCGATCTTGCCGTCCAGATGTCCCACAGCGTCTCCTCGCCACCGCCTGGGCAATCGGAGGGGGGCTCAGCCAGGCGTGGCGGCTCTTTTTACCACGGGCCGGCTAGACGGACTTCCGGCCGGTCAGCTGTCGGAAACCTTCAACCGGATGCCCCCGACGACCTCTGCGATGAGGTTGTACACGGTGGCAGCTAGGACGTTGAGCAGTGTCCCGGTCATGGCCACGACGGCGCCGGCAGCGCACGAGTACATGGCGATGGTCCCGGGATGCAGTACGTAGTGTTTGACGCCGAACAGAGATTGAACCGAGTGGTCGATCGAGTGAACAGCGCCCGCCGCGTCGGCGACGACCCACAGCAGGATCGACGCAACCACCATCACGATCAACACGATGGTGTAGAACACCGCCGACACTTTCGCGACGCTTCTCACGTCGAGGTGCGTGACGGTCCGCACCTGCGGAGCCGGCGCCGGCGCCGGCCGGCCGCGACCCGGCGCCCGCCGCAGGGGCGTGACGGGCACCCCCACAGGGACCGCCGCCGAACGGGCCGAGATCCCGTCGGGCCAGGCCACTGGGGGCCCCAACGGCGGCGTTGCCAACGACGAAGGGCCCGCCCGGCGAGAGCCCCTGGCCAGCAGGCTGTCGAAAAGAAGACCGGGCCGGCGGAGATCCGCCGGCCCGAAATCACCTTTCAGCGGGGCTCCCCAGCCCCCGCCCGCCCTCGACTCACTCTCCGAACGGACGGGGTTCTCCGACATCAGCCGCTTTCCTCCATAGCCAGTACTGGTGCGACGGACGCCACCACTTGGCCTGGATCGAGTGTCACCACCCTCACCCCGGTCGCGTCGCGTCCTTGACTTGATATTTCCCGTACTGCCATGCGAACCATCACGCCTGACGAAGAAGTGACAATAATTTCGTCGTCGAGTCCCACCATAAACGCCGAAACAACACGACCTTTCTTCTCGGTCAGCTTGATCGCCCTCACCCCGAGACCTCCCCGGTTCTGGGCGTTGAAGTGGTGCAGTTGGGTGCGTTTGCCGTAGCCGGCGTCGGTCACGATGAGGATGCTGGTCTCGTCACGAGCCGGGTCGATGGAAACCACCTCGTCGCCTTGGCGAAGGTTCATGCCCCTCACGCCGGCGGCGTCGCGCCCCATCGGCCGAACGTCGGTCTCGTGGAATCGGATCGCCATCCCCATCCGGGAGACCATGAACAGGTCGTCGGAACCACCCGTGGTGATGACTCCGACCAGTTCGTCTCCCTCCTTGAGGTTGATGGCGATGAAACCCTCGCGACGGGACTTGTCGTACTCCGAGAAGGTGGTCTTCTTGACCTGACCGTTCTTCGTGGCGAACAGCAGGTAGCGGTCGGACGGGAACTCGCGCGTGTCGATCAGAGCCTGTATCCGTTCGTCCGCCGCCAAGGGAAGCAGGTTGACGATGGCGGTGCCCCGAGCGGTGCGCTCCTTGATCGGCACCTCGAAAGCGCGCAGCCGGTACACCTTCCCCCGATTGGAGAAGAACAGCAGGTACGCGTGTGCCGTGGTGTGGATGATGCTCGTGACGAGGTCCTCTTCTTTGAGCCTCGCTCCTTGGACACCTCTGCCTCCGCGCCCCTGCGTGCGAAATGACCCGGCCTGTACGGCCTTCACGTAACCCGCCTTGGTCATGGTGATAACCAATTCCTCGTCGGTGATGAGGTCCTCGGCGGACATCTCACCCTCGTCGTAGGTGATGATGGCCCGGCGGGCATTGGCGAACTTGTCGCGGATTTCACCGATCTCGGTCTTGATGACGCCGCGCAGCTTGGCATCGTCGGAAAGGATGGCCTCGAGCTCCGCGATGGTCTCGCGAAGTCTGGCGAGCTCCTCTTCGAGGTTGGCGCGCCCGAGGCGCGTGAGGCGATGCAGCTGCATGTCCACGATGTGCGTCGCTTGCACTTCGCTGAACGCGAACGCTTCCGCCTGGAGAGCGGCGATCGCTCCCTGCCGGTCCTCCGAACCGCGGATCGCCGCGATGATCGCATCGATCATGTCGAGGGCCCTGATCAGGCCCTCGACTATGTGAGCACGCTCGCGTGCCTTGCGCAGCAGGAATTCCGATCGCCGGCGGATGACCTCGACCTGGTGGCGAACGTACGCCTGCAGGATCTGGACCAGGTTGAGGGTCCGCGGGACACCGTCGACGAGGGCGACCATGTTCACACCGAAGCTCGTCTGCAGCGGGGTGTGCTTGTACAGGTTGTTGAGCACCACGTTGGCGTTGGCGTCGCGCTTCAGGTCGATCTCGATGCGGGTGAGGCCCTTGGCGGAGGAGTCGTTGGCGTCCCGGATGCCGTCGAGATCACGCGCGTCGACGAGATCCTTGATCCGGCTGAGCACAGCGCTCGGGCTCACCTGGTATGGCAGCTCCGTGACGACAATGCTCGTCCCGCCGCGTTTGGTCTCGACGATCTCCGCCTTGGCGCGCATCTTCACCGACCCGCGCCCGGTCCGGTAGGCGTCCATGATCCCCTGGCGGCCCAGGATGAACCCGCCGGTCGGGAAGTCCGGACCCTTGACGAACTGCATCAGCTCCTCGGGCGTCGCCTCGGGGTTGTCGATTAGGTGCACCGTGGCGTCGATCACCTCGCCCAGGTTGTGGGGAGGGATGTTGGTCGCCATGGCGACGGCGATGCCCTGGCTGCCGTTGACGAGGAGGTTGGGGAACCTCGCCGGTAGAACGGTTGGGACGGTGTACTCGCCCGAGTAGTTGTCCTCGAAGTCGACCGTCTCCTGGTCGATCCCCTCCAGCATGTGCGTCGCGATCTGCGAGAGCCGGCACTCCGTGTAGCGGGCCGCCGCCGGCCCGTCGTCGAGGGACCCGAAGTTCCCGTGGCCGTCGACGAGGGGGTGGCGCAGGCTGAACGGCTGGGCCATCCGCACGAGCGCGTCGTAGAGCGCCATGTCCCCGTGAGGGTGGTAGCGGCCCATCACGTCTCCGGTGACACGCGCGCACTTCAGGTGCGGCCGGTCCGGTCTGGCGCCCATGTCGTGCATGCCGTACAGGAGCCGGCGGTGCACCGGCTTGAGCCCGTCGCGCACGTCCGGCAATGCACGCGAGACGATGACCGACATCGCGTAGTCCAGGTAGGAGCGTTCCATCTCCTCCTGGAACTCGATCGGCTCGATGCCTACGAGGGTGGTGCCGCCGTCATCCTCGTCGATGGCTCCGTCGCCGTCGCCACCCGCACCGTCTGGAGGCAATGTCGCGTCGCTCATATGTCGAGGAACCTCACGTCCTTGGCCTTGGTCTGCACGAAGTGCTTGCGCATTTCGACGTCGTCGCCCATCAGGATCGCGGTCACCTCGTCCGCGATCGCTGCCTGCTCCACCGATATCTGTAGGAGAGTCCGGGTGCTGGCGTCCATGGTCGTCGGGCCGAGCTCGTCGGCGTCCATCTCACCCAAACCCTTCAGCCGGTTGAACTCGTTCTTGTGGTTCGGGTGCTCTGCCATGAACGCCGCCTTCGCCGCGTCGTCCTTCAGGTAGATCTTCTCCTTGCCGACCACCGTCGAGTACAGCGGCGGCTGGCAGATGTACACGTAACCGGACTCGACGAGGGGCCGCATCTGGCGGAAGAAGAATGTGAGCAGGAGCGTGCGGATGTGGCTTCCGTCGACGTCTGCGTCCGCCATGATGCAGACCTTGTGGTACCGGGCCTTGGTGACGTCGAACTCCTCGCCGACACCTGCTCCGATGGCGGCGATCAACGCCTGGATCTCGTTGTTCTTCAACATCTTGTCGAGCCGGGCGCGCTCGACGTTGAGGATCTTGCCCCGGATCGGCAGGATCGCCTGGGTTACCGGGTTGCGGGCCTGCGTCGACGAGCCACCCGCTGAATCCCCCTCGACGATGAACAACTCGGCGTCTTCGGGTGACGTCCCCCTGGCACAGTCACGCAGCTTCTCCGGCATGCCGGCACCTTCGAGAGCTGACTTGCGTCGCGTCGCGTCGCGCGCCTGGCGGGCTGCGATTCGCGCCCGCGACGCCTGTACCGACTTAGTGACCATCTGGCGCGCCTCGGTCGGGTTCTCCTCGAGCCATTCGGCGAGCTTCTCGTTGGTCGCGCGCTCGACCAACGACCGCATGGGGACGTTGCCCAGTTTCGCCTTGGTCTGGCCCTCGAACTGAGGATCCCGCAGCTTCACCGAGACTATCGCGGTGAGACCTTCGCGTATGTCCTCACCCAGGAGGTTCTCGTCCTTCTCCTTCAGTTGGCTCGCGGCGCGCGCATACTTGTTGACCACGGCGGTCAGTGCCTTCTTGAAACCTTCGACGTGGGTACCACCTTCGGTCGTGGCGATGCCGTTGGCGAAGCCGTGGATGCCTTCGTAGTAACCGGTGTTCCACTGGAGCGCCACCTCGACCTCGCCGTCCTCCTCGGCCACCTTGTAGTACGACACCTTCTTGAATAGGGCGTCCTTCGAGGCGTTGAGATGCTTGACGAAGTCGATGATCCCGCCGGCGAACTTGAAAATGGTCTCCGCGGGCTCGGCGCCGGGGCGCTCGTCCTTGAACCGGATCTCGAGGCCTGCGTTCAAGAACGCGTAGACCTGAAGCCGCTCGAGGATGGTCTGGGCACGGAACTCCGTCTCGTCGAAGATCCTGCCGTCGGGCCAGAACGCGACCGTCGTCCCCGTCCTGCCCCGAGGCGCGTCACCGGTGACCTCGAGCTTGGTCTGCGGCTTGCCGCCGTCGGCGAACTCCATCCGGTGGTGCTTGCCGCCGCGGTCCACCTCGACGATCAGCTTCGTCGACAGCGCGTTGACCACGGATACCCCGACCCCGTGGAGCCCGCCCGAGACCTTGTAACCGCTGCCGCCGAACTTGCCTCCGCCGTGCAGTTTCGTGAGAGCGATCTCGACACCGGTCAACTTGTGCTGCGGGTGCATGTCGGTAGGGATGCCCCGCCCGTTGTCGATGACCCGGCACCCGCCGTCGGCGGTCAGGGTGACGTCGATGCGGTTGCAGTAACCCGCCATGGCCTCGTCGACCGAGTTGTCCACGACCTCCCAGACGAGGTGGTGCAGGCCGCTGGTGCCGGTCGAGCCGATGTACATCCCGGGACGCTTGCGGACCGGTTCGAGGCCCTCCAGGACGGCCATGTCGCGGGCGCTGTAGCTGCCCGCGCGGGCGTCCTTTTGCCCTTCTTCGACGGTCGTTTGCATCACCATGGACGCGGCCTTTCCAGCGGGGGTAGACAGGACATCGGGCCGCCGGCCGCCGAGGCGCAAAATCGCAGGTCAGCAGCCCGAAATTCGATAGCTGTAGTTTACCAGAGGGGGGTGTCGGTTCCGGCCCAACGACACCCATTTCTTGGGGTTCTCAGCGACTTCCCCGGCGCCCCTTCGCGTCCCCGGCGCCCACCACACGGAAGCGGATCTCGGTGAGCTCTTCCGTTCCCGCTTCGGCCTGTAGCTTCGTCAGCAGTTGCGCCGCCAAGAAGCCGAGTTGAGCCGCCCACGCAGGCTCGTCGACCTCCACCACTAACACTCCGCCGCGCAGCGATCGCGGCCGCGCGTGGGATGCGATCTCGGGGCCCACCAACTCCTCCCACCCGGAGAAAACCGCGGACAGGGTAGAGGCCTTCGGCCCGCCGATCGACGCCGTAACCCGGTCCAAAGACTCCCCGACGCGCTTCGGATCGCGCTCCCATTCCGCCGGCCCGGACGGCTTCCAGGTGCTCACCGCAACAGCTTCCCGCCCTCAACCCGGTAGCGCGCCGCGATCTCAGCACCCGACGGCACGGCTCCTGCGGTCGTGACGATCGCCTGCCCGCGCGGCAGACACGCCAACAACGACTCCGACCTCGTGGCATCCAGCTCCGAAAACACATCGTCCAGCAGCAGGATCGGGGAGCTTCCTATCCGCTCGGTCACGAGATGGTGGCCCGCGACACGGAGGGCGAGCGTCAGCGACCGCTGCTCTCCCTGCGACGCGTGGGTGCGCGCTGGAAAGTCGCCTACCCGCATCTCGAGCTCGTCGCGGTGAGGACCGACGGTGGTCACCCCACGCCTGAGGTCGTCCCGGCGTGCTTCGCGCAACGCGTCCTCCAGCGGCCCGCGCCAGCTGCGTTCGTACCTGAGCCTTATCGCGTCCCTCCCCCGCTCCGACACGGCGGCCGCCAGCCGCGCGTAGGCCTCGCCCGCCAACGGCTCGAGCGCGCCGGTCAGCGAATCCCGGACCGACGCCAGTTTCTCTCCTGCGGACGAAAGCTTCGAATCCCACACATCGAGGGTCGCCTCGACGTCTCGCGGGACCGGGCTGGCCGCAGCGGCGGACTTCAAAAGGGCATTTCGCTGCTTGAGCACCCGCTCCACCTCGGTGATCGTGTCGCCGTGCCTGGGGTGCAGAGCCACGAGAAGGTCGTCGAGGTACTGGCGCCTCTCCTGGGGGCCACCCTTGACGAGCGAAAGGTCGTCCGGTGAGAACACTGTCACCTGGAAGAAGCCGAGCAGATCCCGGGAACGCTTCAATGGTTGCCCGTTGACCTGGACCCGATCGCGCCCCGCGACGTTGACCTCCGCTTCGACGAGCACGCGGCGCGACTCGCGTGAACCTTCAGCCCGCACGATCGCGCGCTGCACCGCAGGCTCGCCTGGGCGCGCTACCCGCACCAGTACCTCGCCGGGGCTGCCCCTAAACGACTTCAGCGTCGCCAGATAGGCGATCGCCTCCACCAGGTTGGTCTTGCCCTCCCCGTTCGACCCGCTGACCAGCGTCAGCCCCTCAGAGGCCGGCGAGAACTCCGCTTCGGTGTAACTGCGGAAATCCGTCAGCCACAGACGGTCGACGTGCACCGTCGACACTCACGACACGCGGACGGGCATCAACAGGTACAGGTAGTCGTCGCCCTCGGTCGGCCGCAGCGTGGCCGGCTTCAACGCATCGAGGGTGTCGAGCACCACCTCGTCTCCCGTGACCGCCTCCACCCCGTCGATCAGGTAGTTCGGGTTGAAAGCGACCGTCATCTCCGCACCCTCGTACTTGGCGTCGACATCCTCGGTGGCGGTTCCCCAGTCGGTCGTGATGACCGTGAGCTCTATTCCGGTGGGACGCAGCGCGATCCGCACGGGCGTCGTCGCGTCACGTGCGAGCAGCTTCACTCGCCGAACGGCGTCCAGCAGAGCTTCGCGCCCGACGATCAACCGGTTCGGGTAGTTGGACGGGATGAGCTGCCGGTAGTTGGGGAACTCACCCTCGATCAGCCGGGTCGTCAGAGACACCCCCGGCAACCCGAAGGTCGCATCATGGGCGCCCAGCCTCAGTGTGATCTCGCCCGCGTCCCCACCGAGAAGCCGCATCAACTCGTTTAAGGCGCGGGACGGCACCAGTACCTTCTGGCCTTCGGGAATCACTCCCAGGCCGCGCACGTCGCGCACCGCCAACCTGTACGAGTCGGTAGCCACCATCCGCAGCCCACCCTCTTCCGTGGCCATCAGCACACCGGTCAGGATCGGCCGCGAATCTTCACCTGATGCGGCGCGCGTCACCTGTCTCAGCGCGTCCGCCAGACCCGATGCCGGCAACGTCACAGTCTCGCCAGTAGGTGCTGGAAGCCGCGGGAAATCGTCGGAAGGATGGGTCCGAACGGTGAAGTGAGAACGCCCGGACGCGATCCTGAGCTCTTCATCATCGGATTCGAGGCTGACCGCTCCAGGCTCCAGTGCCCGCACGATGTCTGTGACCAGACGGCCCGGAGCAACGACGACCCCGTCGGATCCCCCGCCCACCGCCGCCTCCACCGTGATCGTGAGATCCAGGTCGGTACCGGTCACCTGCAACTTGTCGCCGACAACGGAAAGCCTGATTCCTCCTAGCACCGGAAGCGCCCCGCTCCTGCCGGCCACCGCCCTTCCCGCTGTGCTCAGGGCTTCTACCAGGACATCACGTTCGCATCGCAACTTCACCGCAGTGCCTTCCCTACTTCTCTTCTTTGAATTGAAATTCTTTGGTAGCAGCCGTAATAGGGGCTGTGGATTGTGGAAAAACCATCATCGGTCCTGGTCGGAGACCATTGGGATCACCTGGGACCGTCCCCAGGATCCCACAGCCTTGGGACCCCTCCACGGATGCCCTGTGGGGAGTCGAAGCACCGTCCCCTGAAATCACATCGCGCCGACACAAGCGTTCCGCAGCCCGGTCCCCACCCATCTAGCTGCCGCCCTTGATGTTGTAGATCAGCTCGGTCACGTCGTCGTAGACCTGGCGCCTCTCCTTCATCAGGCGGGAAACCTTCTCGACAGCGTGGATGACGGTTGTGTGGTCGCGCCCACCGAACTCGCGCGCGATCGCGGGGTAGCTGTACTCGGTCAGTTCCCTGAACAGGTACATGCCGATCTGCCTGGCGTTCACCAAGGGACGGCGCCGGCTGGTGCCGCACAGATCGTCGACCGAGAAGCCGAACGCGGACGCGGTCGACTCGAGGATCAGCTGCGGCGTGATCTGGCGTGGCCGGTCCGCGTCGAGGATGTCGGAGAGGACGCGGGCCGCGACGTCGAGGGTGGGAGGCTCCCTGTTGAGGCTCGCGAAGGCCGAGACGCGGATGAGAGCGCCCTCCAACTCGCGGATGTTGTCCCTGACGTGAGTCGCGATGAGCTCCAGAACGTCCCCCGGGATCGGGACGCGCTCCCCGTCCGCCTTTTTCCGGAGGATCGCCAGGCGCGTCTCTAGCTCGGGCGGCTGGACGTCCGTCGTCAGCCCCCACTCGAATCGGCTGCGCAGCCGGTCCTCCAGCGTGGCGATCGACCTCGGATGGCGGTCGGACGACAGGACGATCTGCTTCGATCCCTCGTAGAGCCAGTTGAACGTGTGGAAGAACTCCTCTTGGAGCCCCTCCTTGCCCTCCATGAACTGGATGTCGTCTACGAGCAGGACGTCGCACTCCCGGTAGCGGCGCTTGAACGTGGTCTGGCCGTTGGTGCGTATGGCGTCGACGAAGTCGTTCATGAACGTCTCGGTGGACAGATAGCGCACCCGCTTGCCAGGGAAGTTCTGGACCACGTAATGCCCAATGGCGTGCAGGAGGTGTGTCTTGCCTAGCCCCGAGTCGCCGTAGATGAAGAGCGGGTTGTAGCTCTCCGCCGGCGTTTCGGCTACCCGCTGGGCCGCGGCGTGGGCGAAGCGGTTCGACGCCCCGATGACGAACGCCTCGAAGGTATATCTGGGGTTCAAAGACGGGCCGTCAGCGCGGGTCACGGCGGGAACCTCCGGCACCCCCCGTGTTTCTACATGGTGGCCCGGAGGCTGCGTTTGTACGCCCTCAGCAGGGAATTCAGTTGTGGTGGGGCTGTGTTGGGAGTCCGTTGTGACTGCGTTGATATCCACAGGACGATCGGCACCGGTGGGAGCCGGTCGCACCACGATCTGGACCTCGAGCGGCCCGCCGGAGGCCTGCTGGGCGGCCTGGCCGATCAGAGGTACGTACCTCTCGACCAAACGGTCCCTGACCAGGGAACTTGGAGCTGAAAGGGTCAGGTTCCCCTCCTCCAGTCCTTCGGGTCGCACCTCCGCGAACCAGGTCATCCATACAGCATCGGAAACCTCCGCCCTGAGGACGTCGGAACACGTTGTCCACAGCTCCTTCACCATCGTCACTTGGACTTTGTGCCTCCCACCTGTCCGAGATCCACAAGTTGTTCCACAAGTTGTGGAGAACTCGGCTGGGAGACGAGGCGGCAGGGCTCACGCCCCGTTACCCGTGCCCCCCTGGGGAAGAAGCCGATCTCCGGCACCTTCGATTCCCCCGCTGGTGGGGTTCCTCTCGGGTGCGAGAGAGCAAAGCTAGCACCGCGCGGGGTCCCGCCAATCAAGCCTCGCGGCTTTTTTGGGCGTCTATTGGCACGCCCGCGAACAACGACAGAATTTTCGCCGTCACACCCCCTCCTTATGGTCGAGAGACATGGAGGTGCAGCGACGTCGCCCGGCGGTTTGCGGTTATCCACGCAACCGGGAAGTTGTCCCCGTCGAATCCACAGGGTTTTGGGTCTGGAAGCCCACAGACCGGCCGTAGTTAGGTAGGCGCTCCATGGTTCAGGCGATCGACGAAGCTCGCCGGCGGTCGAGGCAATCGCCGAGAGTTCCACCACACAACCTCGACGCGGAGCAGTCGCTGCTAGGAGCGATGCTCCTTTCCCGCGATGCGATCGCCGCCGCGGTGGAGTTCTGCGGCAACGACGACTTCTACAAGCCGGCGCACGCCCACATCTTCGATGCAGTCACGACGCTTTACAGCCGTGGAGAGCCCGCGGACCCCGTGACCGTCGCCGACGAGCTCGGGCGCGCTGGGCTGCTGGAGGCGGCGGGCGGTCTCGCGGCGCTGGTGTCGTTGCAGGCGGACACCCCGGCGACGACGAACGCGAGCCGCTACGCGCAGATCGTCGAGGAGCACGCCCTGTTGCGGAGGCTGATAGCGGTCGCCGGCGAGATCGCTGAGATGGGCTACAGCGTTCCCGAGGACGTCACGGCCGCGGTCGACCAGGCCGAGGCGATGGTGTTCGACATTGCGGAGCGCCGGGTGACCGACACGCTCAAGCCGCTGCAGAGCCTGCTCATGGCGAGCCTGGACCGGCTCGAGAGCCTGTACACGCGAGGCGAGTCGATCACCGGTGTCCCGACGGGATACGTCGACTTGGACGAGAGGCTTTACGGGTTGCAGCCGTCGTCGTTGGTGATCGTAGGGGCCAGGCCCGCCATGGGTAAGGCGCTCGCATTGGACACGCTCATCCCGACTCCTGGCGGCTGGACGACGATGGGTGCGGTCCAGGTCGGGGATCAGGTGTTCGACGAGTCCGGTGTCCCGTGCTCCGTTTCTTACATCTCGCCCATCTATGAACAGCGTTCGTGTTACAGCGTCGAGTTCGATGACGGGTCGAGCCTGGTAGCCGACGCCGAGCATCAATGGTTTGCATACGACCTTCCGGCCTGGAAGTCAGCGAGGGAAAGGCACCGCCTTTCGGGCCGCCCCGGTCCCTTGCGCCCGAGCCTTGCGCGAGATCAGAGCTCGAGATGGAAGTTGCCCAGGGTCGTCACGACGCAACAGATGCTCGACGAGGGCGTCCGTACTGACGACGGCTGTCCGCGATGGTACCTACCGTTGAGCGCCCCGTTGGAACTGGCCGAGCAGGATCTGCCGGTCGATCCCTACGTGCTGGGGTGCTGGCTCGGAGGCGGCCGCACGGCTGGAACCGGGATGACCATCGGCAATGAGGACGTTGCTCATTTCGAAGCCCAGTTCGCCGTTGCCGGTTATCCCCTCGTCCATCGAGGAGGGATCGAATATGCGACGACCCCGGTACCGGGTCAGGGGGCCTGGCAGGGGTACCGAGGCGAGAAGCGGGTGCTGGCCAGGGAACTGCAGGAACTGAACCTCCTGGGTGGTTCGATCAAGCACATCCCCGAGGTTTATCTGCGGTCGTCGTTCAAGCAGCGCCTCTCCTTGCTGCAGGGCGTCCTGGACACCGATGGGTATGCCAGTTCTCAGGGTGGAGCCGAATTGTGTCTGGCGAATCGTCACCTGTGTGAGCAGATGCGGGAGCTGGTGTGCTCGCTCGGCCACAAGCCCGGGCAGATCAAGGAGAAGCGGATCCCTCTAGCGGACGGTCGGACTGCGGTCGCCTGGCGATTCACGTGGACTCCCCTCGATCCCGTGTTCCGCATGGAGCGCAAGGCCGAGCGATTGCGCCGCTTCGGGTCTCACCCTCGGTTCGGCAAGGCGAGCCGTCGCACGGTGACTGCGATTCGCCCCGTCGACTCGGTGCCCGTCAAATGCATAACGGTCGACTCGCCATCCCACCTGTATTTGGCCGGCAAATCAATGATCCCGACGCACAACACGGCATTCGCTTTGGGCATGGCAGCGCATGCCGCGGTCGAGGCGCGGATACCGACCTTGATCTTCTCGCTCGAGATGGGCCACGAGGAGATCACCCAGCGACTCCTGGTCTCCGAGGCACGGGTGGACTCGGGCCGGATCCGCAACGGCCGGCTCACCGACAGCGACTGGCCCAAGATCAGCCAGGCAGTCGCGAGGTTGAGCGACGCGCCGCTGTTCATCGACGACAACCCGAACCTCACCGTCATGGAGATCCGGGCCAAGGCGAGGCGCCTGAAAGCCCGTGAGGGCCGGCTGGGACTGATCATCGTCGACTACCTCCAGCTGATGTCGGGGCGAACCTCGGCCGAGAACCGGCAGATCGAGGTCTCGTCCATCAGCCGCGGTCTGAAGGTGCTCGCCCGAGAGCTCGAGGTGCCCGTGGTTGCCCTGTCGCAGCTCTCCCGGAACCTGGAGATGCGTGCCGACAAGCGGCCCATTCTTGCCGACCTGAGGGAAAGTGGGTCCCTGGAGCAAGACGCCGACGTCGTCATGTTCCTCTACAGGGATGAGATGTACAACCCCGACTCCGCGGACCGCGGCACAGCTGAGGTGATCGTCGCCAAGCACCGCAACGGTCCCACCGGCAAATGCCAGCTGGCCTTCTTGGACCACCACACCCGCTTCGCCAACATGGCCAGGATGTAAGGATCCGACAGTTCTCCGGGGGCCTCAGAACGGGGCGATTAGCCTGCGACTACCTCGACCGTGATCCGGAACTCGACGTCGGAGTGCAGCTTCACCTGAACCTCGTGCGTGCCGGTGGACTTGATCGGCTCGTCGAGTTGCAGGCGCCGGCGGTCGAGATTGACCTTGGCCTGGTGGGAAACGGCCTCGGCGATGTCGGCCGAGGTGACCGAGCCGAAGAGCCTGCCGCCGGATCCTGCCTTGGCGGGGATCCGGATGACCATCGGCACGAGGGTGCGCGCCACGACCTCCGCAGACTCACGGTCTCGTGCATCTTTGAGGTCGCGGGCTTTGCGCATGGCGGCCGCCTGGGCGGTGACACCGGCCGTCGCCGCGATGGCGTGACCCTTTGGTAGCAGGTAGTTGCGGGCGTAGCCGTCGGCTACGTCGACGATGTCTCCGCGCTTGCCGACATGGTCGAGATCCGTCCTGAGTACGACGCGCACCTATACCTCGCTCTCTGCCATCTCGGCGGCCTCGGTGTTCTCGCCCTCTTCGCCGACGTCCTTTCCGTCGTCGAGCACGAGCCCGTCCTCCATACCTTCAGTCTCGACTCCTTCGGGTCCGAGAGCGTCCTCGCGGCGGCCGCGCGGGGGCCTGCCGGGCCCCCGCTCGTTGACCGTGCGCTGCGTGTACGGAAGCAGCGCGAGTTCGCGCGCGGTCTTGATGGCCACTTGGACATCCCGCTGGTGTTGGGCGCAGTTCCCGGTGACACGCCGAGCCCTGATCTTGCCCCTGTCGCTCATGAAACGACGCAGCAGGTTGACGTCCTTGTAGTCCACCCATGGGGCGTGGTCCTTGCAGAAGACACAGACCTTCTTCTTGCCGCGCGGGCGCGTGTCCTTGAGGGTCCGCTTGGCGCCGCGGTCCCGATCGTTGTTGCGGGCCATCGCTTAGAAGGGCTCCTCTTCGTAGTGGTACTCGGTCGGCGCTTCGTTGGACACCTGGCGTCCACCGCCGCCGTAGCTCTGGCCTCCCCCGTCCGGCGCGCGGCGCTCGTTCTTGGTGATGCTCACCGTCGCCCAGCGCAAGCTCGGCGCCACCTCGTCAGCCGTGATCTCGATCTTCGAACGCTTCTCCCGCTCGGCCGTCTCCCAGCTGCGCTGGTCGAGGCGTCCGTTTACGAGCACCCGGGCGCCCTTGGACAACGACTGGGCAGCGTTCTCCGCGAGCTGTCCCCAGCAGACGACGTCGAAGAAGGACGTCGCCTCCTCCCACTCCTGGTTCTGCCGGTTCTGCCACCGGCGGTTGACGGCGACGCCGAAGGTGGCGGTGGCCTGACCGGACGGCGTGAAACGCAGCTCCGGGTCGCGGGTCAGGTTCCCGACGATGCTCACATGGTTTCCGTTGGACATGGCTAGTTCGCTCCGTTCGCGTTGGCTTCCGCCGGTGCGCCGTCGGGGCCGGCCGTGGTGGCGGGGGTCGTTGAGACCTTGCCCGCTGCCTTCTCCGGCAGACGGATCACCTTGTGGCGGATCACTTCGTCTGCGAGTCCGAGCATCCGGTCCACACTGTCGACTGCCGCTGGCTCGGCCTTGGCCTCGACCAGCACGTAGTAGCCCTCGCTGCGGTGGTGCACTTCGTACGCGAAGCGCCGCTTACCCCAGCGGTCCACCTTGTCCACCGTGCCACCGTTGCTGGTGATGGCCTGGGTGGCTCGGTCGACGACTTCCCGGATGGCGTCCTCTTCCAGGCCGGCGTCGAGGATGACCATGACTTCGTAGTGCCGCATCGCGGCTCACCACCTCCCTATGGACCCGGCCTTCGGCTCGGGGCCCCGGACGATCCGGAGCAGGGTCTTGTTGTGAAGACATGGCATGGTACTCGACGCTTGCGATACCGGTCCCGGCAGCCTCCGTGAAACAGCAAGGCGGCTGCGGGACGACTAAGTGATGGGCGCATCCTCGCGCGGCCATGTGACAATGAGCCGTGCCTGCCGACCAGCAACTGCTCGGTGACCCGCCCGAAGGTTTGGTCCGCGTGCTGCGGCGCGCGGCATGGGCGCTCGTCGCCCTCGGCGTCGTTGCATTCCTGATCGTCGGTGCCAAGCGGCCGGCGAACCCCTACCTGCTCGCTCCCGACGGCCGCCTTAGCGCGCAGGGGTTGCCGGGCTTCGCGACCGCACGGCTGGCCGTGACCCCCGGCTACGGGCTCCACGCGCCCTCCGGCGCATGCGTTCTGGTGGCGTCGACGAGCGCGCAGCAGTCCGTCGGTCTGATGGGCCAGACGTCCCTGCACGGCTTCGCCGGCATGGCTTTCCGCTTCTCCCACCCGGCCGAGACCAACTTCTACATGAAGGACACGCTGATCCCGCTCACCGTCGCCTGGTTCGGGGCAGACGGGGGTTACCTGGTGTCGGTGGACATGAAGCCCTGCCCCACGACCCAATCGATATGCCCGACCTACGGGCCGGGGGTCCCGTACCAGCTGGCGCTGGAAGTCCCGCAGGGCAAGCTGGGCTCACTCGGCATCGGGCCGGGGTCGGTTCTGCACCTCGGGGGTTCGTGCTCGGCCTGACCGTCCGGCCTGGGCCTCGGGGTGCAAGCGGTGCGAGCGCCGCAAGCGCCGCAAGCGGACAGAGTTCGTTGAGGCAGGTGGGGGACGGTCCAACCCTGTCCCCTTGGGGTACGCCTCAAGTGGAGCAAGTGGACAGAGTCCGCGTCCTCATGTATCGGTTGCTCCGAACCCTGTCCGCTTGTGACCCCGACCGCCCGCCGGCGCCCCGACCGACCGACCGCCCGCCGGCGCCCCGACCGACCGCCCGCCGGCGCCCGATCAGTAAAGCGAGATGACCGGCGCCAGCTCCGCCGCGACCTCGCCGGCGAGGCCGCCGCCAAGATGGTAGGTCTCCGCATCCGACGGGAACCGGCCGCTGCGCACGTCCTCGGCCCACTCGCGCAAGCCGGCGACGGCATCGGACTTCAAGGACGCGTAGCGGCGGACGAACTTCGGCGCCGGCCGGTCGTCCAGGCCGAGAACGTCGTGGAACACCAGGACCTGACCGTCGCAGTGGATGCCGGCGCCGATGCCGATCGTGGGGATCGAGAGCGAGTCGGTGATCAACTGGGCGACGACGTCCGGGATCCCCTCCAGCACCACGGCGAAGCACCCGGCGTCCTCGAGAGCGCGCGCATCTTGTACCAGCATGCGGGCAGCGTCGAGGTCCTTCCCCTGCACCCTGAAGCCGCCCATCGCGTGGAACGACTGCGGCGTCAGCCCGAGATGGCCCATCACCGGGATCTCCGCGTCGATGATCGCCGAGATCACGGGCGCCCTCTTGGCGCCGCCTTCGAGCTTCACCGCCTGGGCGCCGGCGCGCACCAGGGACGCAGCGTTGACGACCGCTTCGCCGACAGTTGTGTGGTAGCTCATCCACGGCATGTCCGCCACGACCATGGGCGCCGGCCGCGCGCGGGACACGGCGGCGACGTGGTGCGCCATGTCATCAACCGTCACCTGCAGGGTGTCCTCGTAGCCGAGCACCACCATGGCGACCGAGTCACCGACGAGGATCAGATCGACACCCGCGGCGTCGGCCACCCGCGCCGAGGGGGCGTCGTAGGCGGTCACCATCACGAGCGGGTCACCGCTTCCCTTCCGCGCGCGAACAGAAGGCGCGGTGTGCGTAGGGGCCATAGAGCTACCTCCTTTTCCGTCCAGCGCCTCGCGGCTGCCGGCGGGTTCTCGTCCCGAGACCTCTCCAACTCTATCCGCCGGACGGCGCGGTGGTACTGGTCGTGGGTTGCGTCGTAGGCGGTGAAGTCGTAGGCGGTGATGTCGTCGGAGGCGACGTAGTGGGTGGAGGCGGAGAGGTGCTCGGTGTGGGCGGGTTGGTCACGCTCGGCGCGGACGTGGTCGAGGTCTGCGACCCGGGCCCGGACGACACGGGGGGTGCGGTCTCACCCGGATACAACAACGACGACGCCGACGGCGGCGTGAGCATCTTCCCGGTAAGGGCCGGCGCTGCCGGGAACGGCCCCCCGTACTTCGGCATGGAGGTCAGGAGGGACTTCATGTAGTCGTGCCACAACCCGGCCGGGATGGTGCCGCCCTGCACGTACCCCATTGGCTTGTCGCCGCTGGCGTAGCCCATCCAGACCGCGGTGGTGAGCTTCGGCGTGTACCCGATGAACCAGGCGTCGGCCGAGTTCTCCGTCGTCCCGGTCTTCCCCGCTACCGGGAACGGGAGGTGACCTGCCGCGACGCCCGTACCCCGCTGCACCACCTGCTGCAACACGTAGTCCATCTGCGCCGCCTGCGCGGGGGTCAGCACCACGCTGCTCTGCGGCTGGACCGGCAACGGCAACGACTTCCCCCCAGCCGTAGTCACCCTCGTCACCAACAGAGGCCGGTGGTACACACCCCCGTCAGCGAACGTCGCGTACGCGGACGCCATCTCGAGTGGCGACACGTCGGCGGTCCCGAGGACCTGGGACGGGTACGCGCCGGCCATCTCCTTGGGACTGATCCCGAGCGCCTCGGCCATCGAGTCGAGTTTGTCGGCGCCGATCTTCATGACCACCTGCGCGTACACGGTGTTGATCGAGTGCACGGTGGCGTCCACGAGGGTCAGGGTCGGCGCCGGCGTCTCGCCTTCGAAGTTCGTCACCTTCCAGGGGGTCCCGTTGGCGTTGCCGTGAGGCACGATGTACTGCGGTGGCGCCGGGAAGACCGAGTTGGCGGAGTAGCCCTCCCGCAGGACCTCGGCGAGCATGAAGGCCTTGAAGGTGGAACCCGCCTGGCGGCCGCTGCCGCCCCCTGCGGCGCCCAACGCCAGGTTGACCGTCGACGTGCCGTAGTCCTGGCCTCCCACGAGCGCCTTCACGGCCCCCGTGTCGTCGACGGACACCAGCGCGCCGGACGGTGTCCCCTTTGCGGGGCTGAGCGGGCTGCCCTTTCCGTAGACGGCGTCGTACGCCTGGGCCTGCATCGCCGGGTCGAGCGTGGTTGTGACCCGCAGACCTCCCCCGTCGACCAGCGCGCGACCGTACTTCTGGTACAGCTCTTGTCGGACGGCGGCGATGAAGTAGGCCTCACCGGTCGGGTCGGCAGTTCCGGCACTCGTCGAGGCGGTCGGCCGGATCACGTACGACGAGAACGGCATCGCCTTCACCGCACCCGCCTGCTGGCTCGTGATCTTGTGATCGCGGACCATCGCGTTCAACGTGTCGTCCTGGTTCTGCCTGGCCAGCGTCGGGCTGTGCGCGGGGTCGGCCGCCTCGGGTTCGCGGATCAGCCCCGCCAGCAAGGAAGCCTCGGGCAGTCCCAGTTGATGGACGGGCTTGCCGAAGTAGGCCATCGACGCGGCCTCGACGCCATAGGCGCCGCGTCCCCAGTAGATGGTGTTCAGGTAGTTCTGCAGGATCTGCTTCTTCGACTCGCTCCTGGACAGACGGATAGCCAGCAGTGCTTCCTCGATCTTGCGGGTCACCGTCCGCTTCGAGTTGAGGTAGGCCTGCTTCACGTACTGCTGCGTGATGGTCGAGGCGCCCTGGAGGTGCCCTCCCGTGACGTCGGCGACCCCGGCCCGCAGGATGCTGATGGGGTTGAGGGCGCCCTCCGTGAAGAAGTGCCGGTCCTCGGTCGACACCACCGCGTTGACGACGACCGGTGGGACCTGCTTCAGGGTCACGTTGATCCGGTTCTGTTGGGAAAAAGACGCGATGACGTGAGTGCCGGACGCGTCGTAGATGAGGGTCGTCTGCTTGAGGGGTTTGGGGGCCGGCAGCTTCAGGTGCGAGAACATGTAGAGCCCGGTGGCGATGATTGCGAAGAAGAGCAGCGCAACGCCGAACAGCCACCTCCGCCACCTCCAGATCCGGCCGTGGGAGGGCTCGTCGTGAGCGCGGCGGCTCACCGGTCCTTCCCGCGTTAGCACGGGAGGGCTCTTACCCAATCAGCGGCGGGAAGTGACGGCGAAGCTGCGCGCGAGGTGGTTCCACGCGCAAAGAGGGCAAACCTCGACGACGTAGCAGGCGAGGTCCCGGGCTGTCCGGGAGAGCCTCGACAGCTCTTTGTTGGAGGTGACGCACGTGCCCGACGGGGGAAGCCTCGGCCCGAAGACGTAGGACACGAACCGGAGCTTGGCGTCCTCGCAGATGGGGCAGTCGTCGTTGCTCTCCTCGCCGACATTGATGGCCGCCCGGAGCAGCTCGGGGTGCGCGTCGCAGACGTCGAGGCGGGAGAGCCTGCCCTTGCGGTACTCCTTCACGACGGCGTTGCGAGCCAGGGTGTAGTCGACCTCCCCGGCCAGTCGCGAGCCCGCGCCGGCGGCCCGCAGCATGTCCGGGCGAGCGCTCATCATCCCAGGCACCCTACCGTTCGCGGCGTCCGGCGGCGGGACTCCCTGTACACCTATCTACCGCCGATATATCGGAACGATACATCGAGCTGCTATAGTTACCGTCGTGCTGGAACTAGCGATCCTCGGGCTGCTGAAGGAGCAGGAGCTCCACGGCTACGAGCTGAAGAAGCGCCTGTCGGAGACGCTCGGGTTCGCCAGCGGGGTGTCGTTTGGGTCGCTGTATCCGGCACTCGCCCGACTCGAAGCAGCGGGGGCCGTCAAGGCGGTGGACGCGCTGGCGTCGCCGGCGGCGCCGATCCCCCTCACGGGATCGCTCGGCGGGGAGCTGGCGGTGTTCCGGGCGCGCAAGGCCGGGTCGCGCGGCAGCCGGGGCAAGAAGGTCTACGGCATCACCGAGCGCGGCGAGGCGCTGTTCGAGGAACTGCTCGCCACCGAGACCCAATCGAGCGACGACGAGCGCGTGTTCAACCTTCGGCTCGCCTTCGCCCGCTACCTGCCGCCCGACGCGCGCTTGGGGATGCTCGAGCGCCGGCGGGCCCATCTACTCGAGCGCCTCGTCCAAGTGCGCGCTCGCGTCAAGGCCCTCCGTGAGGGCGACCGCTACTCGCGCAGCCTCGTCGAGCACGACCGCGACTCGGCCGAGCGCGATTTGACCTGGATCGAACAACTGATCGCCAACGAGAGGGCCGCCTCGTTCTCTCGTGGAGAGGCGGTCGGTGCCGCGCCGGTCCCGTCTTTTTCCAAGAACCAGGAGGACAACAACCAATGAGCAACAAGATCCGGGTCGCCATCGCCGGTGTCGGCAACTGCGCAAGCTCGCTCGTGCAGGGCATCGAGTACTACCGGGACGCCGATCCCACCGACACGGTCCCCGGTCTCATGCACGTGACCCTGGGCGGCTACCACGTGCGCGACGTCGAGTTCGTGGCGGCGTTCGACGTCGACGCGGCGAAGGTCGGGCTCGATCTTGGCAAGGCCATCTTCTCCGGGCAGAACAACACCATCCGTTTCGCAGCGGTCGGCGACCTCGGCATCACCGTCCAGCGCGGCCCGACGTTCGACGGCCTCGGCAAGTACTACCGCCAGACGATCGAGGAGTCTCCTGTCGAGCCCGTGGACGTGGCGTCGGTACTTCGCGAGAG
The DNA here is from genome assembly GCA_035533095.1 of Acidimicrobiales bacterium. NCBI lineage: Bacteria > Bacillati > Actinomycetota > Acidimicrobiia > Acidimicrobiales > Acidimicrobiales bacterium. Next base: position 86,278 of record DATLUM010000040.1, read on the forward strand.
CAAGGCTGATGTGCTCGTCTCGTACCTGCCCGTCGGGTCGGAAGAGGCACAGAAGCACTACGCCACCGCCTGCCTCGAGGCGAAGGTGGCCTTCGTCAACGCGATCCCCGTGTTCATCGCGAGCGACCCCGAGTGGGCCGCGAAGTTCGCGAACGCGGGTGTGCCGATCGTCGGCGACGACATCAAGAGCCAGGTCGGCGCCACCATCGTTCATCGCATCCTCGCCCGCCTGTTCGAGGACAGGGGTCTGGTGCTCGACCGGACGTACCAGCTCAACGTCGGCGGCAACATGGACTTCAAGAACATGCTCGAGCGGGAGCGTCTCGAGTCCAAGAAGATCTCCAAGACCCAGTCGGTCACCAGCCAGCTGGACAACGGCATCGAGGCGGACGACGTCCACATCGGCCCTTCCGATCACGTCGCCTGGCTGGACGACCGCAAGTGGGCCTACATCCGCCTGGAGGGCCGCAACTTCGGCGACGTGCCGTTGAACGTCGAGCTGAAGCTCGAGGTCTGGGACTCGCCCAACTCGGCCGGCGTGATCATCGACGCGCTTCGCTGCGCCAAGATCGCCTCCGACCGCGGCATCGGCGGCGCGTTGCTCGGCCCCTCCGCGTACTTCATGAAGTCGCCCCCGGTGCAGTACCACGACGACGTCGCGCACCGGATGGTGGAGGAGTTCGCTGCCGGCGAGTCGTAGATCACCCGACGAGTCGTAGACCACCTAGAGTCCGCGGCTGTGAGTGAGATCGCAGCCGCATGGGACCGCGGCGCCGCCTCCTACCAGGCGGCCGCCGCGCTTCCGACAGACGTCGCCCACTACGGGCCCGGGTTGCCCACCGAGGCCGACCTGCGCCTGCTCGGCGACCTCAAGGGCAAGCGCGTCCTCGAACTCGGGTGCGGCGGCGCGCAAACGTCGATCGCGTTCGCGAAGCACGGAGCCACCGCGATCGGCGTCGACTTCTCCGCCGCGCAGCTCGAATACGCCAGGGCTTTGTGCGAGGCGGAGGAGGTGCGCGTCGAGCTCCGCCATGGCGACATGGCCGACCTCGCCTTCCTGCGTGCCGACACGATCGACCTCGTGTTCTCGGCGTTCGCCTTCGGGTACGTCGAGGATCTCAACCGGGTGTTCCGTCAGGTGCACCGGGTGTTGAAGGTCGGCTCGCCGCTGGTGTTCTCGTTGCCGCACCCTGCGGCGCGCTTGGTCGCCGGCGCCGGCTCCGGCGTGGTCGGACCGGGACCGCGCTCGTACTTCGACACCCGCCCCTACGAGTCCACGTTCGGCGGTGTGCGCTCGCCGGCGTACCACCACACCTTCGCCGATCTCTACATGGGCCTCCACCGCTCCAGCTACCGGGTCGACCTGGTGCTCGAACCCGAGCCGGTCGTCGCCGGCGCCGGTGGGGTGGCGCTGGTGCCGCCGGCGCTGATCATCCGCGCCCGCAAGGAGGGCAACTAGCCGCCCGACGGAACCCCACGGGTGCTGCTTCGACCTACCGGTACGCTGGCTCGCCGTGATCCCGGACAGGCTGCAGCCGCTCGTCGATGAGACCCGTGAGATCGCGGCGCGCTTCGATGGCGCCGGTCACCGGCTCTACCTGGTCGGCGGGATCGTCCGTGACGCCGTTCTCGGCAGGTTGCACGACGGCGGTGACCTGGATTTCACGACCGACGCTCGTCCCGAGGAAACCGAGGCGGTAGTCGCAGGCTGGGCCGACGCCGTGTGGACCCAAGGGAAGCGCTTCGGCACGATCGGCTTGCGGGCGGGTGGCCGCAACATGGAGATCACGACCCACCGGGCCGAGGCATACAGCAGCGACAGCCGAAAACCTTCGGTCGTGTTCGCCGATGCCGTCGAGGCGGACCTTTCACGGCGCGATTTCACCGTCAACGCCATGGCCCTGTCCCTGCCCGACCTCAAGCTGATCGACCCGTTCGACGGGGTCCGGGACCTCGCCTCCGGCCGTCTCCGCACGCCTCTGTCACCCGAGGAGTCCTTCACGGACGACCCGCTGCGGATGCTTCGCGCCGCGAGGTTCATCGCCGGTTACGGATTGGCCCCGGACCCGGCGCTGGTCGAAGCGGTCATCACGATGCGTTCGAGGCTGGACATCGTCTCCGACGAACGGGTCCGAGACGAGCTAGACAAGCTCATGGTCGTCGAGAAACCCGGCGAGGGCCTGTGGTTCTTGGTGCACACCGGCCTGGCCGAGGAATTCCTACCGGAACTGCCTTCGCTTGCACTCGAACAGGACCCCATCCACCGCCACAAGGATGTCCTCGCTCACACCATCGCGGTCGTGGACAACACCTCACCCGACCGACTTCTGCGTCTGGCGGCGCTGTTCCACGATGTGGGCAAGCCGAAGACCCGGTCTTTTGGTCCCAGGGGAACCGTCACCTTCCACCACCACGAGGTCGTCGGAGCGCGCATGACACGCGACCGGATGAGGGTGTTGCGGTATTCGGCCGAGGACGTCGAGACGGTGACCCGCCTCGTCGAACTGCACCTGCGATTCCATACCTACCGCATGGGGTGGACCGACAGCGCGGTGAGACGCTACGTGCGCGACGCCGGCCCGCTGCTCGATCAGCTCAACGAGCTCACTCGCTGCGACTGCACCACCCGCAACCCGGTCAAGGCGAAGGCGCTGGCACGGCGCATGGACGAGCTCGAGGAGCGCATCGCGGTGCTACGGACCCAAGAGGAGCTGAAGGCGATCCGGCCCGACCTCGACGGCAACGCGGTCATGGCGCGCCTTGGCATCCGGCCAGGCCCGGAAGTCGGTGAGGCCCTGGGGTTCTTGCTCGAGCTCCGGCTGGAAGAAGGGCCGCTCGGCGAGGAGGAGGCGGGGCGCCGGCTCGACGCCTGGTGGGCGCAGCGCCAGAGCGGCGCCGGCGCTACATAGTCTCCAGCAGCCCCGCCGCCTGCAAAGCAACGCGCAGGTCGTGCGGGTTGGTGGCCGCGGCCAGCGCGGCCCGCAGCGTGACCTCGCCGCTCTTGAAGAGCCCGAACAGGCTCTGGTCGAATGTCTGCATCCCGTGGTACTCGCCGTCCGCGATCAGCTCTTCGATCGTCTCGCCGCCGGCGCCCTTCGGGTCGATGATGCGGTCGGCGATGCGCCCGGTGACCACCATCGCCTCGACGGCGGGCACCCGGCCCTCACCCGAGGAGTGAGGCACCAGCCGCTGGCTGATCACGCCGCGCAGGACGCCGGCGATGGTCAAGCGGACCTGGTGCTGCTGGAACGGCGGGAAGAAGTCGACGATCCGGTTGATCGTCTCGGTCGCGTTGGTCGTGTGCAATGTGGACAGGACCAGGTGTCCCGTCTCAGCCGCCATCAACGCCGCGGAGACGGTCTCGACGTCGCGCATTTCACCGATGAGGATCACATCGGGGTCCTGGCGCAGCACCCGGCGCATCGCCTGCGCGTAGTCGCGGGTGTCGGTGCCGATCTCGCGCTGGCAGACCACCGAGCGCTTGTCGGGGTGCAGGATCTCGATCGGGTCCTCGATGGTGATCACGTTCGCCGAGCGCGTCTGGTTGATGTGGTCGATCATCGCCGCAAGGGTCGTGGTCTTGCCGGAACCCGTGGGCCCGGTGACCAGCACCATCCCGCGAGGCTCCTCGGCCAGCCGGGTCACGATCGGCGGCAGACCCAGATCCAGCACGGACATCGCCTGTGGCAGCACCCGACGGAGCACCATCGCGGCGCTCCCCCGCTGGCGGAAGGCGTTGCCCCTGAACCTGCCCATGCCCTCGACCGAGACCGAGAAATCTGCCTCCCCAGTGCGGTGGAACTCCTCGATCCGGTCGACGGGCATGATCACGCGCAGGCATTCCTCCACCTCGGTCCGCTCGATGGGAGGGAACGGGGTGGGGCGCAGGTCGCCGTTGACCCGCACCCGCGGCGGAGAGCCGCCCTTTACGTGAAGGTCGGACCCACCAACCTCGATCACATGGGTGAGCACGGCCTGCAAATCCAGCATCAGTCGGCTATCGGGATTGCCGGACCCCGGGTTAAGAGTGAAAAATACCGCCCGCCGCGCTACCGGCGTCTTTTTCCCTTTTCAACGCCCTTCGACGTGGATGCTCCGGGCTGCCTCCACGACGCCGCGGCCGGGGCCACCGGAGGTCACGCCCTCTGGGTGCACGCGTTCACCGGCCAGCGCCGCCACGCACGCCTCCGTGGACGCGGCGAGGGCTGCGAGGTCGTAGCCGCCCTCGAGGACCGCCACCCGGCGGCCCGCCGGCGCCAGGGAGCACAGCCGGGACGTCAACTCCGAGAAGTCGCCCGACGTGAGCCCGAGGTCGGTCAACGGGTCGTCGCGGTGCCCGTCGAAGCCTGCCGAGATGATCAACCAGGTGGAGGCGAACCTCTCCGCCACCGGGAACACCACCTCGTCCAGTGCGGCCAGGTACACATCGCCCGTAGCCCCGGGGGGGACCGGGATGTTCACCGTCGCCCCCAGGCCGTTGCCGGAGCCTCTCTCGGCGACCCGGCCCGTTCCCGGGTACAGCGGTGACTGGTGCAGCGACACGTACAAGACCCTGTCGTCGGAGTAGAAGGCGTCCTGCGTCCCGTTGCCGTGGTGGGCGTCGAAATCCACGATCAGCACCCTCTCCCCGGCATCCGCGAGAGCGGCGGCGGCGATGGCGACGTTGTTGAGCAGGCAGAACCCCATCGCCTGGTCGGGTGTTGCGTGGTGACCAGGGGGCCTCACCGCGACGAACGCGGCATCTGCTTCGCCGGCCCGCAACCGCTGCACGGCGTCGAGGGCACCCCCGGCGGCGGCCAGCGCTGCTTTCCACGATCCGACCGAGGCCGTCGTGTCCGCGTCGATGTGGCCGCCCCCGGCGAGGCAGAACGCCTCTATGGCGTCAACCGTCGCGGGGTCGTGCACCCTGGTGATCTCGTCCCTTGTCGCGTCCCTCGGGGTCACCACGACGGCGGCCTCGGAAGCCAGCGCCACCTCGAGTCCGCGATGAACGGCGGAGAGCCGGCTCGCCCGTTCGGGGTGGGCGCCTCCCGTGTCGTGTTCGGCGCAGGCCGGGTGCATCTCGATCAGTACGGGCACCGGCGCCATCACGCCAGGCTACGACCCTGCGGCCGGTATGGGCAGTAGCGTGGGGGCCCCGTGACAGCAGCGCCTGCCGACGTGATCAGCTGGGGGCGCGAGCGCGCTCGCACGGGTCGTTGGCGCGGCGACGACCACGTGGCCTACCTGACCCCGGTGGCCAACGCACCGCTCCTGTCGGCGGACTTCGTCAAGCGCTGCCTCGGAGCTCTGGCCGACCGCGGCTACGAGCGTGTCGTCACCGCCGCGCTCTCACCACTCGAACAGGCCGGTTTCCTCGCCGCGGGCTTCGACGTCGAACAACGACTCCACCTCCTCACCATCGACCTCGTGCCCCTCCTGCCGCCGGCGCCGCCGGGGCTGCGCCTCCGGCGGGTGCCACGCCGGCGGCGTGGCGAGGTTCTCGAGGTCGACCGCGCGGCCTTCCCTCCTTTCTGGCAGCTCGACGATGCCGGTCTGGTCGACTCGCTGAAGGCGACCCCAGCCGTGCGTTTCCGTATGGCTGTCGCTGACGGGCGGGGCGGGCCTGTCACGGGGTACGCGATCTGCGGCCGGTCGGGGTCCCGGGGCTTCGTGCAGCGCCTCGCCGTCCACCCGGAATACCAGGGCACCGGCACGGGACGCCGGCTCCTTCTCGACGGCCTTCGCTGGCTCGCGTCGCGCGGCGCGACTACCGCGGCGGTCAACACCCAGGAAGGCAACGACGCCGCCCTCTCTCTCTACACATCCACCGGCTTCCGCGAGGAGCCGGTCGGGTTGTCGGTCCTGTCGGCCGGCCTTAGGTGAAGGCGGTCGGGCGAGCGGCAGCGCTGGCGGCGGCGGCGGCAATAGCCTTCGCTGCCGCCGCGCCGATCCCGCCGAGCGCCGCCTCCCCCTCGCAGCCGAGCCTGTCGAGCATCGCGCAGCCGATCGCCGTCGAAGCGCAGTCACCCTGGGTAATGTCCGGCCAGGACTTCCACATGCGCCTCAAGATCACGGCGGCCGACGTGGCGACGGACAAGATCCAGGTGCAGGGCTTCAGCCGCCTGCATACCCGCAGCGACTTCGAGGCGGCAGTCCTGGGCACCGTGCAGGGCGGCTTCCATTACCCGGCAGTGGTCATGCCGCTGAGCCAGCTGCAACCGGACCCCCGGGGTGGCTACGACATCGACATCCCCGTCAACCCGTCGGGTTCCGCGACGCCGCAGGGGCCGGGAACCTTTCCGCCGTTCTCCGCCGTGGGCGACAGCGGGGTGTTCCCGTTACAGGTCGAGTTGTTCACGGCCGCCGGCGTCCCGGAAGGACGGCCACTGACGACCTTCCTTGTCTACGCGTCGGCCCAGGGGTCGCCTACAGGCCTGCCGAAGCTGAACGTCGCGGTCGTGGTACCGGTGCGGTCCCAGCCGTCGGTGGGATCACATGGCGGGATCCAACCAGTGGCAGCCTCCGAATCGTCACGCCTGCAGCAGCTGGTTGGGGTGTTCCAGGCACACCAGGACGTTCCGCTGAGCCTGGCGGTCTCACCACAGACGTTGGACGTGCTGCAGTCCGGCTCACCGACGGACCGCTCGACAGCAGCTTCGCTGGCGCCTCTCGGAAGCTCCGGTGTGGACGAAGTCCTCCCAGACACGTACGCCCGCGTGTCGATGGGAGACCTCATCGGCTCGGGTCTCGGTGGAGAACTGACCGCCCAGTTCAAGGCAGGGTCTTCGGCACTCGAGAAGGTGTTCCGAGCGGCACCGGCGGGTTCGACGTGGGTCTTCGACGGGCCCGTCGACCAGTCGGCGGTCGGGGCGGTGCTCGGGCGGCGGGGCATCACCCACCTGATCATGCCCGACAGCGACCTGACCGCCCTTCCGAACGCCGCTCGCCAGACGACGTTCGCTTTGCCGACCCGCCTCACGGGTGTGAGCAGAGGTACCGGCCCCGAGGTGTACGCGGCGGACACGCAGCTCACATCCGACTTCAACGACTCGGGTGGTCCGGTGCTCGCCGCGGACCGCCTCCTCGCCGAGCTGGCGATGATCCAGACGGAGACACCGGGGATCCGCCGGGGTGTGGCCGTCGTACCACCTCATCGTTGGAACGCGGACCCCGCGTTCGTGAACACGTTGCTCGCCGGGCTGGCAGCTCATCCGCTGTTGCAGGCGGTAACCGCTTCGGGACTCTTCTCGGCCGTGAAGACTGCGGCCGTCGAGCGGGGCCTGGCCGGATCGTCCGGGGGTTCGCAGTCGAACCAGGGTGCAACGGGCCAGGGCCTGGCGCCCCCGAGTGGCGGGCTGGCCCAGGACGCCGTGGACATACGGGATGAGCGCCGGCGGATCCAGGTGTTCCAGGCCGTCCTGGCGTCCGACCAGCAGGCCGCCGCCCAGCTCGCCGACGCGCTGTTGGTAGCGGAGTCGACCGACATCACCGAGGTTCAGCGCAGGGCGATCCTCAACGCCGTGCGCAGCGGGAGCGCCGGCGCGCTGAAACAGGTGACGCTCCCCCGCTCCTCGTCGATCACCTTGACGGCGACGCGGGGCCAGATCCCGCTGACCATCCTCTCGGCTGGCGGCCTGCGCGCCCACGTCGAGCTGCGGCTGAGCAGCCAGCGCCTCATCTTCCGCCCGTTCACCCCGCCCGGTGGAACGTGCCGCGTCCCGACCCCGACCTCTGAGGTGTGCGAGCTGGTCGTCTCCGGGCAGAACACCACGCTGAAAGTCCCGGTCGAGACCCGCTCGTCGGGTGTTTTTCCCCTCGATGTGTCCCTTTGGACTCCCGGCGGCGGGGTGCGGCTCGTGAAGCGGCAGAACACGGTTCGCAGCACAGCCGTCTCGGGAGTCGGCGTGATCCTGATCATCCTTGCGGTTCTCTCGCTGGCGCTGTGGTGGGGCCGCGACCTGCGCCACGGGAGACGTGCGAGGCGCCTGGTCCCCGCCCCCGGCGAGGACGAGCCCGAGCTGCTCGTCGACGACCCGGTGGTGCGGGAGTTCTTCGAGAAGCCTCCACCAGGGTTCGACGGCGGCGGGACCGGAACCGGTCCGCGCGGCTAGGAGACTCGAGCAGCGGAACCTCCCTGTCTTTTCCCTGATCCCGATGTCACCTTTGACACGCCCGGTCGGTCCAACAGGTTCAACCCGTTTCAACCCGGGAACGTCCCGGCCCGCGACCCGGAGGGGGAACAATGCCCGGCATTCGAGTCGTCACCGACACAGCATGTGACTTGCCCGACGAGATCCTCAACGAACTCGGGATCGGGCTCGTATCGCTCAGGATCAGGTTCGGCCCCGAGGAGTTCGTCGACCGCGTGGAGTTGTCGACGAAGGAGTTCTGGGCGCGATGCTCGTCGTTCGACGGGCTTCCCGAGACCTCGGCGCCTTCGCCGGGCCAGTTCAAGGAGGCGTTCGAGGCGATGGCGGCGGGTGGTGCCTCCGGCGTGGTCTGCGTGAACCTTTCCTCGAAGATGTCCGCGACGATCCAGGCGGCGCGCCAGGCGGCTCAGGAGATCGCTGGGTCGTTGCCGGTGCGGGTGGTGGACTCCGAGAGCGTCTCGCTCGGTCAGGGACTCGTCGCGATCGAGGCCGCGCGGAAGGCGGCCGCCGGCGCTTCGATCGACGAGGTGGCCGCGGCGGCAGAATCGGCTGTCGGCGGTATGAAGTTGTACGGCGCCATCGACACACTCGAGAACCTGAAGAAGGGCGGCCGGATCGGTGGCGCGCAGGCTCTTCTCGGGTCGCTGCTCTCGATCAAGCCGGTTATACAGGTGCTCGACGGCGAGGTGCAGCCCGAGTCGAAGCAGCGCACTCGCGGCAAGGCTTTGCGATATCTCGCTGACAAGGCGCGCGACGCGGGGACCGTGTCGAGCATCGCTGCGTTCGGCGCCGACGCTCCCGACATGGACGAGTTCCTCGAGATGCTGCGGGTGGCCCGGCCCTCGGACAAGATCCTCGTTGGTGACGTTGGGCCGGTCATCGGCACCCACTCCGGACCCGGCGCGATCGGCGTCGCCTGGATCAACGCCTGACAGCGGGCGATCCAGTTCGCGTCCACCTGCCCGCCTGCAGGAGGGTTGCACCGCGGAGGTAGCCTGAGATCCCGTGCCCGGCACCGACCCAACCCACCCGATCACGGCGGGCCGAACGCTCGGCGGGAGGTACAGGCTCGCCTCGATGATCGCCCGCGGCGGGATGGCGGAGGTCTGGGAGGCGCACGACGAGGTGCTGAGCCGGCCGGTCGCGGTGAAGGTATTGCAGGCTCACCTGTCGACCGACGGCGTCTTCCTCGAGCGATTCAGGAGGGAGGCGGTCACCGCGGCGCGCCTTGCACACCCGTGCGTGGTGGCGACCTACGACACCGGCGTCGACGCCGGCACGCCCTACATCGTGATGGAGCTGGTGCGCGGGGAGACGCTGCGCCAGAGGCTCAGCAGTCGCGGCGCTCTCGAGCCGGCAACCGCGTTCTTCATCGCGCGCCAGGTAGCCGACGCGTTGTCGGCCGCGCACAAGGCCGGGTTGGTGCACAGGGACATCAAGCCGGCGAACATCCTCCTCGTCGACGACGGTTGGGGTGGGTTGCGGGTCAAGGTCACCGACTTCGGTATCGCCAAGGCGAGCCAGGGTCTCGGCGCCGACCTGACCAGGACAGGGACCGTGCTGGGGACGCCGAAGTACCTCAGCCCCGAACAGATACGCGGGATCGAGCCGGATGCTCGAGCCGATTTGTACTCGCTCGGAGTGGTCCTGTTCGAGATGCTCACCGGCGAGCCGCCTTACACCGGCGCCACCGACATGGCCACGGCGCTCGCCCACCTCAACGACCACGTCCCCAAGCTCTCCACCCGCACCAAAGGCCTCCCGCCCGCGGTTGAGCGCCTCAACGACGACCTCCTCGCCAAAGAGCCCGTTGACCGGGTCCCCTCGGCTCCTGCGCTGCTTCAGAGGATCGACTCGCTCCCCCCTCTTCCGGCAACTCCGGTCGTCCGGGAAAAGAGCGCCCGGTCGCGCGACCGCGTCGACGCGGCCGCTTCGCACGTCGCGACCCGGGCCGGCACCGCGACCGGATCCGACAACGGCACCGTTGCGATGGATCTGCGCGGCCCCGCGACGGATCCTTACGGCTCCGCCGCGGTGCCGCCACAGCGTGAACCCGGATGGGCGACGAGGCGGCGCGTCGGGACGGTCGTTGGCGCGCTGCTGCTGATCGGCGCTGTGACGGCGGCGGCGCTGCTTTCGGCATCCGGATCCCCCGCTCGAAGACCGGCAGGGTCAGGAGCGAGCACCCCCGTCAAATCGACCATCGCTATCTCCTCCGTCAACGTCTTCATGGTCAACGACCGGCCCCCCGACAACGCCTCCGCCGCCGAGAACATCTTCGACGGCAACACCTCCACCTACTGGCCGACGGACCAGTACCACACCGCTAAGTTCGGCAACCTGTACCCGGGCATCGGGCTTGCGATCCACCTGAGCCAACCCGAGCAGGGGCGATCGCTCGTCGTCACGTCGCCGGGCAGCGGGTGGGCAGCAGAGACGTTCGTGTCCTCGGCACCGGTGGATTCCGGCCAGCCGGTCTCCGCGTGGGGACAGAGCACCGACGCCAAGAGCGACATTCCTGCCGGCAGGGTGACGTTCAAGCTCGGCGACCGGAAGGCCGAGTGGGTGCTGCTCTGGATCACCGACCTCGGTTCGCCGCTGCCCAGCGGAATCTACGAGGGGCGCATATCCGAAGTGGCTATCAGTTAGCCGACGGTTGCTCAGCTGATGGAGCCGCCCGCGGCGGGGTGTTCGGCCGGTGCGGGTTGGGCCGGAGCTGGTTGGGCTGCTGCCGTGCGTCCGGCCGCTGCAGGTCGCCAGTTCCCGAGCGCCGCCCACACGATCGGCCAGGCGAGACCGATTGTCATCTCGGCCCACGCCGCAGAGGGAAGCGGCTCGAGGCCCCACGTGGTCGAAATGCCCACCCCCCATGCCAGGCAAGCGCACGAGAGCGGACCGGTCGCAAACCACAGCGCGCGTTGATGCCGCCCGGCGATCGCGGCCATAGCCGTGCCGATCAGCGCCGGCACGATGACGCACGCCAGCCAAGGGATCGCACCTGTGAGCGGGTACTCGCCGAGGGTCACCGCGGCGAGGCAGGCGATGAGGCAGCCGGCGAGCACCGCGGCGATCAGGCGTGTCACGCGGCGAGGGTAACCCGGCGGTGCCGGCGATCGGCGGCGCGACGTCCGAACTGTGCCGGCGTGCGAGGTCCGGGACCGGGCTGGCTAGGCTCGTTTTATGCCAGATCACTCGCCGGGTTCGCCGCCGCACTCAGCCGGTACCACGGGCAAGGACTGGCCAGACGAGATCGCCGACCGTATCGAGTCGGTGGTCCTCGTGGTCAGGAGCAAGACCACCGTGCCGGTCACGAGGGCGGCCCGGGGGCTCGTGTTCGGCCTTGTCGCCGGGGTGCTCGGCGCCGTCGCGTTCCTCTTGTTAGTCATAGGGATCGTACGGCTTCTCGACGTCTACCTCCCGTGGCATCCCCTCGCCCGGCGTGTCTGGACGGTGGACGCCGGGGCCGCTGCAATATTCCTGGGCGCTGGGGCGTTCGCGTGGCGGAGGAGGAGACCCCGGCAGCAGGCCTGAGGTTCCGCCGTTTCGGCCCACCCGAGGAGCATCCATGACAGAGACAGGAACCAAGCCCGCCGCGTCGGAGGCGGGCGCAGGGCGCGTCGCTCAGCCGACCGCCCCGGTTCGCGACGTGATCATCATCGGGTCGGGGCCCGCAGGCCTGACGGCTGCCATCTACGCGGCGCGGGCCAACCTCAACCCCCTGGTCATCGAGGGTGAGCCGTCCTCTACGAGTGACCAGCCGGGTGGCCAGCTGATGCTCACCACCGACATCGAGAACTTCCCCGGTTTCATCGAAGGCCTGGCCGGCCCGGAGCTGATGGCGAACATGCGCGCTCAGGCGGCCAGGTTCGGTGCTGACTACCTGACCACCAAGGTCAGCCGCGTGGACTTGTCGGAGAGGCCCTTCCGGGTCTGGGCTCCCGATCCCTCGACCGGCTCGGAGACGGAGTACCGCTCCCGGGCGGTGATCGTTTCCACCGGAGCGAGGTCCCTGATGCTCGGCCTGGAGTCGGAGCAGCGCCTACTCAGCCGCGGCGTGTCGACCTGTGCGACCTGCGACGGGTTCTTCTTCCGGGGCCAGGACATCGCGGTGGTCGGCGGCGGGGACTCTGCGCTCGAGGAGGCGATCTTCCTCACCAAGTTCGGCGAGACGGTGACCGTGATCCACCGGCGCAAGGAGCTCCGGGCCTCCAAGATCATGCAGGACCGGGCCTTCAAGAACCCGAAGATCAAGTTCCTTTGGGACTCCGTCGTGACCGAAATCGCCGGCGAGACCAAGGTGGAGGGGCTGCAGCTTCGCAACACCGTGACCCAGGAGGAGTCATTCCTGCCGGTGAGCGGCCTCTTCGTAGCGATCGGCCACGTGCCCAACACCGATGTGTTCAACGGCCAGCTCGACATGGACGAATCCGGCTACCTGGTCACCCGTGACGGTTCCACGGCGACCAACGTCGAGGGGGTCTTCGCCAGCGGCGACGTCCAGGACCACGTGTACCGCCAGGCGATCACGGCGGCCGGGACCGGGTGCATGGCGGCGATCGACGCCGAGCGTTGGCTGGAGGCCCACCCCGCCTGACCTCTGTTCGGCCCGTGCGCGCCTCGTGGGTTCGCCTGCCGGCTCCGGCCTCGAACTTGGCATCATATGATATTTTGGTCTCTAACAGTGTTGTTTAGTACATGTTCCGCGTCCCAATGCCAACTCATGTTCTAAGTTCGAATAGCCACCGCCGGCAGATTCACTGGCGGTTTGCGCAAGTCGCGGAATGGACAGTCCGTATGGGGCGTTGGATCATCTGAGCCGGCCGGAAGTCCCAGCCGCAGGAGGAAGGCGAATCACAGTGGCGCATCAGGAGCTAACCCTCACCGACCAGACATTCGATGAGGAGATCAAGTCCGCTACCGAGCCGGTACTGGTCGACTTCTGGGCCGAGTGGTGCGGCCCCTGCAAGATGGTGGCGCCGATCCTGGCCGAGATCGCGGAGGATCAGGCCGGCAAGCTTCAGGTCGCGAAGGTCAATATCGACGAGAACCTCGAGTTGGCCCGCCGCTTCGAGGTGATGAGCATCCCTACCATGATCTTGTTCAAGGATGGCGAGCCCCAGGCTCGGATAGTCGGCGCCAAGGGTAAGGGTCAGCTTCTCCAGGAACTTAACCCCTACATTTGACCTGGTCAGCGGGCTGTAGCCAGCCCGCTCGCCGGATGTCCACACCTTTAACCACAGCTTGTGGAAGAGGTATACAGCCCCGAAGCCTCAGCTGCGACTCGAGGTTTCGGGGCTTCTACGCGACGCGGGTGGGCTCGCCGGAGCTGCAGTTTCAGCTGCGGCCCTCCGTCATCGCCCGGTAGATCCGCTCGAGATCCTCGAGGGTGGCGAACTCGATCACCACGCGGCCCCTCTTGGCGCCCAGGTTGACGTTCACCCGGGTGTCCAGGTGGCTCGACAGGAGCTCCTCGAGCTCGAGGATCCCCGGAGGCCTGAGCTTCGACTGTTTCTTGGCCCGCTCCGAGGCGGCCGGCGCCCCTAGCTCGTTGCGTTCCCGGACTGCATCCTCTACGGCACGCACGGACAGCTGCTCTGCCACCGCACGTCGCGCGAGCGCTTCTTGAAACGATCTGTCCGGCGTCCCGAGCAACGCCCTCGCGTGACCCGCGCTCAGCTGCCCCTCGCCCACCAGTTTCTGGACCGATGGCGGCAGCTGGAACAGCCTCAAGGTATTCGTGATAGCCGCCCGGCTCTTGCCTACCCGGATCGACAGCTGCTCGTGGGTGAGCCCGAAGTCCTCTATCAGCTGCTGGTATGCGCCGGCCTCCTCGAGCGGGTTGAGGTCCTGGCGGTGGAGGTTCTCGATCAGTGCCGCCTCCACGCTGTGCATGTCGGTGACGTCCCGCACTATCGCCGGTATCACCTGTAGCCCGGCACGCTTGGCCGCTCTCCAGCGCCTCTCCCCCGCGATCAGCTCGAATGCATCCTCCCCGACGGCCCTGACCAGGACCGGCTGGAGGACCCCGACCTCCCTGACCGAAGCGGTTAGAGCGGCGAGGGATTCCTCCTCGAAATTCGACCGTGGCTGGTTGGCGTTCGGCCGGATCGACGAAACCGGGACCTCCAGCAGCGCGGAGCCCTTCTCCCCCGAGATCTCGGTCGGGATCAGCGCTCCCAGCCCCCTACCTAACCCGCTGCGGCGCGCCACCACTCACCTCCTTGGCCAACTCCCTGTAGGCGATCGACCCTCGTGACGACGAGTCGAAGACGATGATCGGCTGCCCGAAGGACGGTGCTTCCGACAGCCGGACCGTCCTCGGCACCACGTTGCGGCACACTATGTCCCCGAAGTGCTGGCGCACCTCGTCGACCACCTGCTCCGCCAGGCGGGTTCGGGCGTCGTACATGGTGAGCACGATCGTGCTGACCTCCAGCTCAGGGTTGAGGTTCGCTTGCACGAGCGACACGTTGCGAAGGAGCTGACCGAGCCCTTCCAGAGCGTAGTACTCGCACTGGATAGGCACGACGACCTCACCGGCGGCCGCCAGACCGTTGACAGTCAGCAGGCCGAGCGATGGCGGGCAGTCGATGAGGACGAAGTCGAAGTCCTGCGAGACATTCTCCAGCGCCCGGCGCAGGCGAAGCTCGCGGCTGAAAACCGGAACGAGCTCTATTTCGGCGCCGGCGAGGTCGATCGTCGCCGGCACCACGAACAGGTTGCGCAGGTTGGTCGGCTCGATGACGTCCTCGATAGGGACGTCGTGCAGGATCACGTCGTAGATGGATGAGTCGAGGTTGCGACCGTTGATGCCGAGCCCCGTCGTGGCATTGCCCTGGGGGTCGAGGTCCACTACGAGCACGCGGTAGCCCAGCTCCGCAAGGGCAGCTCCCAGGTTGACAGCCGTGGTGGTCTTGCCGACCCCGCCCTTTTGGTTGGCGATCGCCAGGCGGCGGGGGAGTTGGTGGCTGCGGGGGCCGGGGTGCTCCCACTGGTCGACCCCCTGCGGCTCAGCATCCGGCTGGGCGCCGGCGGTGGCTTCGGCCCCCTCCGAGGGCTCTTCCGCCGAGCTTTCGGTGATGCTTCCGTCGGGCGTTGTGATGTCGACCGTCCCAGGGTCCTCTCCGGAACGCGCCGCTTCGCCACCAGAGGCCTCTTCCGACGTCTCGGCGCCGACCTGCGGCTCGTCACCGAGCGAGCCGTCCTCCCCATGGCCGCCGACGCTCGGCTCGGCTAGCTCGGCGGTGGTCGAAGCCTCGTCCACCTGGGTCTCGGCAGGAGGGGATCCGGGGTCTCGTGCCGCCTCTTGCCCTCCGTCATCACCGCCCACGACGGAACGCAGGCGCTCGAAAATCGAGTCGGCCCGCGCTCGAAGATCGTCCGACTCGCTCACGTCGCCCATCCTTGATGATGGCGCCACCGATTTCAAGCACCCTCGAGTACTCGTTGAGATGCCCGGCACGTTTCACGTGAAACGCGGGATCCCGACCAACGTCGTTTCACGTGAAACCTCAACGATCTCACCACAGTGGACGCTTGGCGGGTATGCCTACCCTTCTCGGAAATCTCTTGGGACACAATTCGTTCTGGACGAGGACCTGGCAGGCGGTGGGGGAGTCGACGGCGGGGCCTGCCACCATGCCTAGCTCTGCCAGTCCTGGGGCATCCCATCGGGAAGGTTCGCCCCCTGGCGGTTCGGCGACGACCATCACTCCGCCGCTGCGCAGAAACGGCGAGCCGCATTCTGCTGTGACGGCTGGCCCGGCGAAGCCGCGGGCCACAACCAGATCGAAGGCTCCCCTGAGATCATCCGAGCGGGCTGCGGTCTCCGCCCTTTCGGCCACCACGGACACACGGTCCGCTAGGCCCAACTCACCGACGACGTCTCGGAGAAACGACGAGCGCTTGAGGCTGCCGTCGAGCAGGATCCACCGTGATGATGGCCACCGCAGAGCGAGAGGCAACCCCGGCACGCCGCCGCCGCTGCCCAGGTCGAGAGCCCGGGACGGGCGGAAACCCCCTGCCCGGCCCAGATCGAGAGCCCTCGTGACGTGTTCGTCGACCGGGCCTGGACCGAGGAAGCCGAGTTCTTTCGCCTTTGCCAGCACGCCCCGCAGCTGAGCCAGCACGGCCTGGTCCGGCGGGTCAAGCGATGTCACACCAGGAGCAGCCGGCGAGCTCTACTCCGAGGGGATGACGACGACCCGACGCCTGGGCTCCTCGCCCTCGGAGATCGTCTCCACGCCGTCGATTTCGGTGATCGCGTCGTGGACCACCTTGCGGTCGGCTGCGCTCATAGGCTCGAGCACGGTCCGCTGACCGTTCTGCTTGACCTTCGCGGCTACGTCGCGGGCGAAGTTCGCGAGAGCCTCGCTGCGCTTCTGGCGGTACCCGCCGATGTCGACATGGATCCGACCGTTGGTGGCACCTGTCTTGTGCTGCACGACGGTCCTGGTGAGGTCCTGGACGGCGAGAAGGGTAGCCCCCTTCTGCCCGATCAGCAGGCCCAGGTCGCTCCCGGCCAACGCGAGATCGAGGTTGTCCTCCTCTCTCTCGGTGACGGTGATCCGCGAAGTCAACCCGAACTCGGAGATGAGGCCCGAGAGGAAGTCCTCGGCGATGCGCCCTTGCTCCTGCAGAGGTACTTCCACTTCCGTACCGTCCCTTCTCTGGTTGTTTTCGAATTCGGACTCGTCACGTGCTTTGGCAGGCCGAGATCGGCCGGCCGCTGCCGGTTCACTTCCGCGGGCCGGGCCCTCACCACCGGAGCTGCCGCCCTCGCCACCGCCTCCAGCCGCATCGCCGCCAGTGCCCGTGCCCGGCCGCCGGCGCCGCCTCCGCCGCGAACTGGACCCCGACGATGCACCGCCACCGTCTCCGCCAGCCGCGCCGCCGGCGACACCTCCGGCGCTCTCCTCGCCGGCGCCGGCCGGCGCAGTGGTCCTTGACCTACCAGTCGAGTCCCCGGCTGCAGAAGCCGCAGGCTGCGCCCGCCCAGCAGATCCCGCCTGCCTCGTGGCCCCCGCCCGCTGACCACCGGCAGCCTCGCCGGCCCCACTGCCGGCGGACTTCGCCCGCCGGCGCCGGTCTCGCCGATCTTCTTTCGCGCGCGGCGCGGTGGGCTTCACGCGAGCTCTAACGCGCGCCTCGCCTCGCATACGTCCGAAAAGACCGGCCCTCGGCTGCTCCAGAACCTCGAACTCGGCATCGATCTCGTCCACCCCGAGTTGGTCCAGGGCTGCTTCCCTGGCCTCCTCGAGGGTTCTCCCGGTCGTCTCGACCCACTCCATGAACCCTCTACCTTCCGCGGCGCTTACGGTTCTTGCGTCCTCCAGAGGGACGGTTGCCCCCGGGGCGGTTTCCGCCCGCCCGCTGACCGCTGGAGGCGGGGGTGCGGCCGGGGCCGGGCTGACTGTCGTCGCCGCCTCGCGCCCCGCCGGCGCCGCCTGCCCCGTTCGATCCACTAGGACCACCACCGGCCGTGCCGTTGCCGGGAGCGCCACCACGCCCGAGCTCCGGGCGAGCCTTGGCCGATCCGGACCCGCCCGAGCCGGCTGTCCCGCCCGACTTGCGCGCCTCCTGTGCCTTTCGCTGCTGCTCCGCCGCGGAAGCGAGCAGGTCCCGGAACTTCATCCGCCCACCCTGCTGGTCGCCACCGCTACCGGCGCCGCGACCGCCACCGGTCCCGCGACCCGTACCGCCCTCACGGCCACCGGCTTTCCCGGGCGGCGCCCCGCGCGGCGGCGTGTATCCGGGCGAGCGTCGCTTCTGCTCCTCGATCTCGTCGATCTCGTGGGTCATCGCCTCGATCTCTTGCACTTCCGCAGCGACGAGCGCCTTCACCTTGGGGTCGAAGCGGTACATGAGGTCCTGCTGGACGATCCGGCAAACGTTGGACATGCAGTAGTAGAGGATCACTCCGGCGGGGAACTTGATACAGAACACCACGAAAAGCAGCGGAAGGAATTTCATCATCCGCATCTGCGGGTTCTGCTGAGCTGCCGGGTTGCGCGACATGGTCTGGACGGTCTGCATGTATGACGTCCCGGCCATGATCAACAGCAGTATCCAGAACGGGATCGCCGCCGCGAAGCTCGAGTGCGGGCTGAACGCGTTGTGCGAGAGGTCCATCCCGAAGGCGTTGAGGTGCCCGTGGGAGGCGACGATGTCGTGGAACATCCGGGTGCCGCTCGACAGGTACTTCGGGTCGGCGACACCGTTCTTGCCGATATGGCTGAGGCCGTCGATCACCCTGAACAGGGCGAAGAACACCGGCATAGGCAGCAGCATCGGCAGGCAGGAGCCGAAGGGGCTGACCTGGTGCTCCCGGAAGAGGTCCATCTGGGCCTGGGCGAAGGCCTGGCGGTCGTTCTTGTGCTGCTCCTGCAGCCTTTTCAGCTGAGGCTGCAGCTTCTGCATCGCCAGCATCGACCGGGTGCTCTTCAGGGTGAGCGGGGAGATGAGGATCATCCAGAGCACGCTCAGGATGAGGATCGCGACCCCGTAGTTGGGGATCACGCCGTAGATGTAGGCGAGCAGACCTGCGATCGGCTTGGCGATCGGATCGAGCAGGCTGCCGCTCGACTTGTGCGCCGCCGCGGCCGTGGTCGTGGGGCCGCTGGCGAGCAGCGTGGCGAGGTGGAGGATCACTGTTCTCTTTCGGAAGCTGTCGAGCCGCCGCCTTCAGCCTCCCGAGGACGTTGCGGCGGCTTTTCGGGGACAGGGTCGTAGCCGCTGGGGCCGCCGGGCCGGCAGCGGGCCAGCCGGCGGGCGGCCAGGGACACGCCTTTGGCGACGCCGTGGCTCTCGACCGCCTCGAGCGCGTAGGCGGAGCACGTAGGCGTAAAACGACAAGGAGACACGCGCCCCACCCGTACCAGCTGGTAGCTGCGGATCAGCGCGACCACGGCATTTACCGCTACCGAACGCCTGCCGGCGCCGACGTCGACGCGGGTGGCCGTCACCTGGGCACCGCCTGCAGTTTGCGCAGCGCGGACACGAGTGAATGTCGAAGATCATCGAAACTCATTGAGACCGCGCCAGATCCAGCGCCGACGAGGTACGCGCCGGGGCGCAGGTTCGCGGCGTTTTCGCGGATCAGCACCCGGAGCCTCCGGCGAACACGGTTGCGAACGACGGCCGGCCCGGTCTGCCGCCCGATCCTGTAAGCAACCCGGGGGGGTTCGGCGGGGTCACCGGGAACCCACGATACTGTGAGCGGTCCGCTCCTCTGTCGGCGCGCGCGGCGCAACTCTTCGAAGGTCTCGCGCCGGTCAACCCGCCAGATCAGGCCGACAGGCGGACGCGACCCTTCAGCCGGCGCGCCTTGATTATCGCCCGTCCAGCGCGGGTCGACATGCGGTGGCGGAAGCCGTGCTTCTTCGCCCGCTTTCGGTTGTTGGGTTGAAACGTTCGCTTCACTCATCGCCTCCTCGGTCCCGGCAGCGCTACCAGTCGCCGGTACTCCCGGGCGAAGGGGGTGCGCGTCAGCGCACTCGGCCCGCTGGCACAGCCCACGATGGTACACGGTAAAGGCGACCTACGGAAAAAGACCACGCGTCGTGTGGGGCACGCCCGCGGCCGGGTTCTGCTCCACCAATGGCGCGAACCTCTTTAGTCTTGGCCCGTCATGCTTTCAGTCGTCCAAGCGGCCGCAGCGCACCCCGCCGAGTCGAGCGCGTCCTCCAACGACCGGGGCATCATCCGCCAGATCCTCGTCGACCTCGGTGTGAGCCCCGAGCGGGCCCACACCATGCAGGTCTACCTCATCGGGCCGCTACGCATCCTGCTGATCGTCGTGATCGCGCTCATCCTGGCGCGCCTCGTCACCAGGCTCGCCCGGCGACTCGTCGGCTCGCTTCGGCTCATGTCCCCGCTCTTGCGCGCCACGCCGCGGGGCGAGGACCGCCTCAAGACCCTCGCCAGTGTGTTCGCGTCGGTGTTCAGGGTCGTGATCTGGATCATCGCGGTGTTGACCATCCTCGGGCAACTGAAGATCAACCTCGTGCCGTTTGTCGCGACAGCGACCGTGATCGGCGCCGCGCTCGGCTTCGGCGCGCAAACCCTCGTAAAGGACTTCCTCTCCGGCGTCCTCATCCTCGCCGAGGATCAGTACGGGGTGGGGGACAGCATCGTGGTCGGCTCGGGTCCGAATGCCACGTCGGGAACCGTCGAAGGCGTGAACCTGCGGACCACCCGGGTGCGCGGAGTCGACGGCGTCGTGTGGTACGTGCCCAACGGCGAGATCCGCACCGTAGGCAACAACACCGAGAGCGACAGCCAGGCGATCGTCGACGTGGTCGTCCCGCACGGCACGGACCTTCAGGCTGCCGGGCGGGCCGCGGAGCAGGCGGCGCGGGAGCTAGCGGGCGAGCCTGCATGGAAAGGCGTGTTCGTGGGCGATCCCACGTTCGCGGGGGTGCAGGCGACCGACCACGATGGCGCGACGTTGCGGATCATGGCGTGGACGCAGCCGGGGCAGCACTTCCGGGCATGCCGCCAGTTGAGGCTGCGCATCCTCGAGAGGTTGCGCCAATCCGGGCTTGCGTGGGCCGACGCGGTGCCGGTCCCACCACCGGCCGTTCCGGGTGATAGTCCGGACGAAAGCTGATCTGGCCGGTCGCCTTTTGCGCCGTGGCGCGGTAGGTTGGCCTCGGCGACTTTGAATCAGGACAATCCAAGGCAAGCAACAGGAGGAACCACATGGCGCTGCAATTGGGCGATGAAGCCCCCGACTTCACCGCTGATACCACCGAAGGGACCATCAACTTCCACGAGTGGCTGGGCGACAAGTGGGGAGTCCTCTTCTCGCACCCGAAGGACTTCACTCCGGTCTGCACGACCGAGCTCGGCACCGTCGCCAAACTGAAGGGCGAGTTCGACAAGCGCAATGCGAAGGTCATCGCGGTCAGCGTCGACCCCATCGACTCGCACAAGGGTTGGGTTCCCGACATCAACGAGACCCAGGGCACCACGGTGAACTTCCCGATCATCGCCGACCCGGACCGCAAGGTCGCCGACCTTTACGGCATGATCCATCCCAACGCGTCGGACACCGTCACCGTGCGGTCGGTGTTCATCGTCGGCCCCGACAAGAAGGTCAAGCTCACCCTCACCTACCCGCAGTCCACCGGCCGCAACTTCCAGGAAATCCTGCGCGTGCTGGACTCCCTCCAGTTGACGTCCAAGTACTCGGTGTCCACGCCGGCCGACTGGAAGGACGGCGAGGACGTGATCATCTCCGGCGCCGTCTCCGACGACGAGGCCAAGGAGAAGTTTCCCAAGGGCTGGACCGCACCGCGGCCCTACCTGCGCATCACTCCTCAGCCCAACAAGTAATCAGCACCACCAGCAACTCAGAGTGACGGCGCCGGCGGGATACTGCCGGCGCCGTCGCAATTGTCGGTTACACCCGGCATGGGGATAGCCTTTCCGCTGTAACGGCGCGTGACCAAGGAGATCCGATGCCCTCTGCCGTAATCGTCGATGCAGTGCGCACCCCCGGCGGTAAGCGCCACGGCAAGCTGTCCGGCTGGCACTCAGTCGACCTCGCTGCCGAGACGCTGAAGGCGCTGGCCGCACGCAACGACCTCGACCCCGGGATCGTCGACGACGTGATCCTCGGCTGCGTCATGCAGGTCGGCGCCCAGGCGGTCAACATCGCCCGCAACGTGGTCCTCGCCGCCGGGTACCCGGAGTCGGTCCCGGGCACCACGGTTGACCGCCAGTGCGGCTCTTCGCAGCAGGCGGTTCACTTCGCCGCGCAGGGTGTGATGGCCGGCGCCTACGACGTGGTCATCGCCGGTGGTGTCGAGGTGATGAGCCTCGTGCCTATGGGCGCGAGCATCGGCCAGGGTGTCGGGCTGCCGTTCGGGCCCACGGTGGGCATGCGCTACGCAGAGGTCGGCGGCCTCGTCCCGCAGGGCATCTCGGCGGAGATGATCGCCGAGAAGTGGGGTCTGTCGCGCGAGGACCTCGACCGGTTCAGCGCCCAGAGCCACCAGCGCGCCGCCCGCGCCACCGCCGAGGGCCGCTTCGAGCGTGAGATCCTGCCCGTCGCCACCAAGCACAAGGACAAGGAGACCGGAAAGGTCACCGAGTCCGGCGAGGCGGTGACCGCGGACGAAGGCATTCGCCCCGACACCACCGTCGAGACGCTCGCCAAGCTGAAGCCGTCGTTCAAGCCGGATGGCAAGATCACCGCCGGCAACAGCTCGCAGATCACCGACGGTGCGTCTGCGGTGCTGATCATGAGCGAGGAGAAGGCGTCCTCCCTCGGGCTCACCCCCCGCGCCAGGTTCCACTCGTTCGCCGTCGCGGCCGACGACCCGCAGATCATGCTGACGGCCCCCATCCCCGCCACCTCGAAGGTCCTCGAGCGGGCGAAGCTCGCCATCGACGACATCGACCTGGTCGAGATCAACGAGGCGTTCGCCCCGGTCGTCCTGGCGTGGGAGAAGGAGCACCACCCGGACATGGAACGGGTCAACGTCAACGGCGGCGCCATTGCCCTCGGCCATCCGCTCGGCTGCTCCGGAGCCAAGCTCATGGCAACTCTGCTCAACGAACTCGAGCGCACAGGCGGCCGCTACGGCCTCCAGACCATGTGCGAGGGCGGCGGCATGGCCAACGCCACGATTATCGAGAGGCTCTAGGCATCGAGAGGCTCAGCGCCTCAGCAAGTCGATAGCAGAAAGTAGTCCCCAGCTTTCTCCACAGGCTGGGGACTACTTACATATATGTAACTATTCCGTAACCCGTTCAGTGGTATCTGGTAGCCGCGATGAAACCGGCGACGATCAGGCCCAGGCCCAGCAGCAGGTACCAGTTGTTGGCACCGCCGGGCAGCAGTCCGAGGTAGTTGAGCAGGATGCAGATCAGGCCGAGCCCGAAGAAGGTGAGGATGAGCACCGGCACCCACCACGGGCTCGAGCGGAACTCGCGGGGGATCGGCGCGGTGTAGCGCCCGCCCGCCGGCGTGGTCCGCCCGCTGGCACCCGCCGTCGTGCGCCCGCCGGTACCGGCCGACCCGCGCCTGACGGGGCCTCCCTTGGGTGTGACGCGCCCGGGAGCGTCCTTGGTCTTCCTCGGCATACCTCGACTCTAGGTGGCGGTAGGGTGCCGGCGTGCAGCACGGCGTGGCGCGGATCCTGGTCGTCGACAACTACGACTCGTTCGTCTACAACCTGGTCCAGTACCTCGGCCAGCTGGGAGCCGAGCCGCTCGTGTACCGCAACGACGCCATCGACGCCGCCACCGCCGCCTCGCTCCAGCCGGACGGGCTGCTGGTATCGCCCGGGCCGGGGCGCCCGGAGAGCGCCGGCGCCAGCTGCGAGCTGATCGAGAGCCTGGCATTGGCTGTACCGGTGCTCGGCGTGTGCCTCGGCCACCAGTGCATCGGGGCCGTCTACGGCGCCGAGATCGTCCGCAACCAGGTGATGCACGGCAAGGCTTCCGAGGTGACCCACGACGGCCGTGGGGTCTTCGCCGGCCTTCCCGATCCGCTCACCGCGGCGCGCTACCACTCGCTGGTGGTCGAGCGCGCCACCGTCCCGCCGGCGCTCGAGGTCTCGGCGTGGACCGAGGACGGGGTGGTCATGGGGCTTCGCCATCGCGAGCTGCGCGTCGAGGGGGTCCAGTTCCACCCCGAGTCGATCATCACCGGCGGCGGCCACCGTTTGCTGGCCAACTGGCTCTCCGCGTGCGGCCAGGCGGTCCCGCCCGACGTCGTCGCCGGCGCCGAGGCCTCGATCAGCGCCTAGCCGGGGGGGACCGGCGTCGATGTCGTAGTGGTCGGCAGGGGGCCCTGGTACTGGCCGACGTAGATCGTGACCGCGGAACCCTGGCTTACGGTCTGGCCCGCCTGTGGGTTCTGCTGCTGGACGATCCCGTCCTTGTCCGGGCGCGTAACCGCCACGTCGACGACGTTGGCCTGCAACCCGGCGTTGGTCAGGTCCTGCTGTGCCCGGCTCTGGGTCTCACCGACGACGTTCGGCACCGTGACCTGCTGGGGCCCGCTCGAGACGTACACCGTCACGGTGGATCCCACCGGAACTGTGGCTCCCGCCGGCGGGTCGGTCCGCGTCACGAGGCCCGCCTGGACCGACGAGGACGGTTCGCTCGCCTGCTTGACGTTGAGGCCCAGCTGGCCGAGCGCCTGGCCCGCCTGTCCGGGGGATTGGTTGACGAGTGAGGGGATCTGCACCTGCTGCTTCCCGCTGGAGACGATCAGCTGCACCGCGGCGCCCTTGCCGGCGGTCTGGCCAGCCGGCGGGTTGGTCCCGATCACGATTCCCTGGTCGACGGTGTTCGAGTTTTGCTGCGTGACGTTCACGGTGAATCCCGCCTGCTTCAAGATCGCGGTGGCCTGATCCTGGGTCTTGCCGGCGACATCGGGGATCTGGACCGGCGTCGGGCCGGTGCTGACGAGCAGTACCACGGGCGAGTCGCTCTTCACCGATGTGCCGCCCGGTGGCTGGGTGCCGATGGCGTCACCCGACTGGTATTGGGAGCTCGCCTGGTTCTTCTCGCTCACCTTCGTGAAGCCCATTTGCTGCAGCTCGCTGAGTGCGCTCGACGCCGGCTTGCCGGCGAGGTCCGATGGGACGGTGAGGGTCTTGGCCGAAGCATCCCACCAGCCTTGAGAACGACCGAGGAAGAAGATCCCCACGCCGATCAGCACCAGCACGATCGCGGCGATCGCAGCGTAGGTCCAAGCCCGCCGATCGCCAGGCTCATCGCCCGAGCCCCACCCGCCCGCACCAGGCACGCCGGCGCCGCCGACGGTGGTGACGGGCATGGCCGCCGTGCCTCCGGCGGCGGGCTGGACGCGGGTAGCGCCGGCGGGGTCACCCCCGAATGCCGCACCGCCACCGGCTGCACCGGCTCCTGCGAGCGCCGCTCCCACGAGGCCGCCGGCCGCAGCGGCACCCACGGCGCTGCCGACCCTTGTGATGTCGCTCGCCGCCATCACCGGTTGGCCGTTGGCGAAGCGGATCAGGTCGGCTCGGAGTTCCTCGGCTGTCTGGTAGCGGTTCTCCGGTTGCTTCTCGAGGCACTTCAACACGATCGCCTCGAACGCCGCCGGGATTGCCGGGTTGACGGTGCGCGGCGGTGGCGGCGGCTCCTTCACGTGCTTGTAGGCGATGGACACCGGGCTGTCCCCGGCGAAGGGCGCCCGCCCGGCCACCATCTCGTAGAGCACGACGCCGAGCGAGTACACGTCGCTCCTCGGATCCACTCCGTAGCCCTGCGCCTGCTCGGGTGAGAAATACGTGGCGGTGCCCATCACGGACCCCGTCTGGGTCAGGTCCTCGGAGGTGCCGATCGCGCGTGCGATGCCGAAGTCGGCGACCTTCACCTGGCCGGAGTTGTCGATGAGCACGTTGCCGGGCTTGACGTCCCGGTGGATCACACCGCGGCGGTGCGCGAAGTCCAGCGCGGCCGCCACGTCGGCTCCGATGGCCGCGGCGCGAACCGGGTCGAGCGCGCCGTCGCGAAGCATCGACGAGAGCGTGCGCCCGTCGACATACTCCATGACGATGAAGTAGGTGTTCTCCCCCTGGCCCCAGTCGTAGATCGAGACGATGTGCGGGTGGGTGAGGTTCGCCGCCGCCTTCGCCTCCCGGCGGAACCGCTCGACGAATGCCCTGTCCACAGACAGTTCCGGGAACAGCACCTTCAAAGCGACCGGCCGGTCGAGCAGCAGGTCGCGCGCCAGGTACACCTGGGCCATCCCGCCCCGGGCTATGTGGTTGACCAGCTGGTAGCGGTCGCTGAAAACCTGCTGCTCCTGCATTCGGCTCCTGAGCCTAAGGGGCGAGTGGTGGGGTCATGGGGTCGCCTTCGCGGTGCTGAGGTAGGCCTGAATCAGCGCCTTTGCGATAGGCGCGGCGAGCGTCCCGCCCTGGTACTCGTTTTGGGACGGCTGGTCGGGGATGAGCACGGCGACCGCGATCTGGGGGTCCTGCGCGGGGGCGAACGCGGCGAACCACGCGTCGATCTTGTTGGTACCGGTCTGCGCGGTCCCGGTCTTCGCTGCCACCTGGATGCCGGGGATCCGCGCTGCGGCACCGGTCCCGTTGGGGGAATTGACGACCGACAGCATCAACTGGGTGACCTGCGCAGCTGTCGCAGTGGAAGTCGCCTGCAACCAGGGTTTGGGCTGGTAGGTGCTGACCACCTGATTCTGCGCATTCGTCACCTTGTCGAGCACGTGGGGCGTCATGATCGTCCCCCCGTCCGCGATCGCCGAAGCAACGAGCGCCATCTCCAGCGGCGTCGCCTGCACGTCCTGCTGGCCGATCGCGGAGTAGGCGAGACCCGGCAGGTCGTGAGTGAAGGCGTCCGCAGTGGGGAACGTCGACTGCGCGGCGAAGGGAAGGTCGACCGGCGGTGTCTGGCCAAAGCCGAAGCTGTGCGCCTCCGCGTACAACGACCCTGCACCCAGGTCCAGGCCGATCTGCCCGAAACCGCTGTTGCACGACACCGTGAACAACTGCATCAGCTGCCCCCCGCAGCGCTCGCCGGCGAAGTTGTGCAACAGGTTGGTCGTCTGGGGCAGAATAAGCGCGGAGAGCACCGGGTACGTCTTGGTCACCAGAGAGGGTTGGTGGTCGAACACCGCGGACGAGGTGACGATCTTGAAAGTCGAACCGGGGAACCAGCGCTGCCGGTAGACGCCCGGCGAGAGCACGCCGCCGGGTACCGCTTGGAGCGCCTTGTACGCGGCCTGTACCTGCTGGAGGTTGTGCGAGCTCAGCTGGTTGGGATCGAACGTGGGGTTGGAGTACATCGCGAGGATCGCGCCCGTCTTGGGGTTCAGCGCGACAACTGAGCCGATCCGCCCGGCGAGCTCCTTCTGAGCGAGGGTCTGGAGCTTGTCGAGGACGGTCAAAGTGAGCGACTGGCTCTTGTCGTGGTTGGAGAACAGTTGTTGCAGACCGCTGAGGCTCGTGGGCAGGTGGAAGGGACTGCTCCCTCCGGTGAGGACCTTGTCGTAGGTCCGTTCGACGCCGTCGGCGCCGTAGGTAAACGACCAGAAGCCGGTGATCTGCTCGAACAACGGTCCTGCCGGGTACTGGCGCAGGTACTTGAACTGATCGGGTGCCGGCGCCGACGTCGCGAGCGTGACCCCGTCGGCGGAGACGATGTCACCGCGCTTGGCGGTGTACTCGCGCACGACCGCCCTGCCGTTGAGCGGATTGGACTCGAGCGCCTTGGCGTGCACGACCTGCAGGTAGTTGAGCTGCAGGAACAGTGCCACGAAGAGCACGATCATCCCGAGGCCGACGAGACGAATCTGGCGGTTCACGCGCTGACCGCCTCCATGATCGGAGCCGGAGCCGGCAGCGTCTCGGTGTCATGAGAAAGACGCAGCAGTAGCGCGAGCAGGATGTAGTTGGCGATCAGCGACGAGCCGCCGTAGGACACGAAGGGGAGCGTGATGCCGGTGAGCGGAATGAGCCGGGTGACCCCGCCGACGATCACGAAGGTCTGCACCCCGATGATGAGGGACAAGCCGGTGGCGAGCAGCTTCTCGAAGGGTCGCTCGCAGCGCACCGCGACGCGCAGACCCGTGCCGACCATCAGCAGGTAACCGAACAGGAGCGCGGCGGCGCCTATCAGCCCGAGCTCGTCGGCGATCACCGCGAAGATCAGGTCGGTCGATGCTTCGGGGATGTGAGCGGCATTGCTCTGCCCGGGACCCTCGCCGAAGATCCCGCCGGCAGCTATCGCGAACCACCCCTGGATCAGCTGGTAGCCGCTCGTGTTGGAGTGCGCCCACGGGTCCAGCCAGCCGCTGATGCGCGAACGGGTGTGGCCGATCACCTTCAGCGCGAGAACCGAGCCGACCGCGAAGAGACCGGCCCCGAGGCCCAGGTAGTAGTGCCGGCCGGTGGCGACCCACAGCATCCCGATGAACAACGCGAAGAAGAGGAATGAAGAGCCCAGGTCGTTTTCCGCGAAGAAGATGACCAGCGAGAGCCCCCACGCGACGAGGATCGGTGCCAGGTACCGCGGGTCGAGTACCAAGAATCGTCCGATTCGCCGCGTGCCCTGGCTGAGCAGGTCGGCGCGCTCGACCATGATCGAGGCGAAGAAGATGGCCAGCGCCAGTTTGGCGATCTCGCCCGGCTGGAAGTTGAACGACCCGAGGTGGATCCACAACCGCGCCCCATTGATGTTCTCGCCGATGCCGGGAACCAGGGGAAGCAGCAGCAGGCCGATTCCGAGGAACGCGAAGCTGTAGCGGTAGCGCTCGAGATCCCTGCCGCGGCGCACCAGCAGGAGCGTGCCGATGAAGCAGCCAATGCCGATAGCGGTCCACACGGCCTGCAACCGGGCTTCGTGGTTTGACAACCGTGCGATGAATACGTAGCCGATGCCGTTGAGAAGCCCCGCTGTGGGAAGCAGGATCGGGTCTGCGTTCGGCGCGAGCCGTCTCACCGCGAAGTGCGCGGCGAAGATCAGGGCGAAGATGATTATCAGGAACGGCCCGATGTTCGCAGGGAGGTTGCCAGCCTTGCCCAGCCCTGCGAGGGCGTACAGGCCGCCGGTGAGCATCACGGCGAGGATGATGAGCCCGAGCTCGGTGCGCCGCCTCGCAGGCACTCGTCTCACGCCGCCGGCGGCGAGCTTGCGCCTCACGTCGACGGCGGGGCCGTGATCGGCGGGGCTGGCTGGGTGGTCGTCGTCGGGGCAGGCGGCGGGGCAGCCGGCGGCGGTGCCGCGGCGGCGCGTGCGGCCTGTGCCTCGGCGACGAGCCGGCTGATGAACTGGCGCGCGGCTTCCAGGGACGGCTCGGTCTGGCCAGCGCGCAGGCGGGGCACCTGGTGGGGGAGCACGTCCGAGGTCGTGGTGTGGGTGGCGTCCGCGATGGTCGGGTGGAGCCAGAGCACACCGCCCGGCTGGCCCTGGAAGATGGTGATCTTGTCGCCCCGCAGCCCTACGTAGTAGCCGGAGCGGGCGTACCAGCCGATGCCCACTGCGGCAGCGGCGATGATCGCGAGCAGCAGGACGAAGAAGGCCGCGACCCTGAGTGTCACGATGCGTGCCTTCGGTTGAGGGAGCGGGGCGGAAACCGCTGCCTCGGCAGCTGCGGCACGCCCGGAGGGCTCCGGAGGTGGCGCGGGCGTGACCGCCACTGCGGCCGTCTCTTTTTCCGGATCCTCGACGTCGACGACGACAACCGTGATGTTGTCGTTGCCGCCTCGGCGCTTCGCTTCCTCGACGAGTTCCTTCGCTGCCTCGCCCGGGTCTGCGAGCCGGTTCAGCAGAGAGGCGATGTGGTCGTCGCGAAGCTCGCGGGGAAGACCGTCGCTGCAGAGGAGGAAACGGTCGCCGGCGACCGGGTCCTCCACGAACAGGTCGACCGGCACGTCCGGGTCCACGCCGAGGGCGCGCGTCATGATGTTGCGCCGCGGGTGCACCTCGGCCTCTTCTTTCGAAATACGGCCTTCAGCGACCAGCTCGGCGACGAGGTTGTGGTCGCTCGTGATCTGCCGCAGCGAGCCTTCGCGCAGGACGTAGAGGCGTGAGTCGCCGATGTTGATTGCACCGAGACGCCCGTCCTCGAGCATCGCGACCGCCACGAGTGTCGTTCCCATACCGCGCATCTCGGGGTTGGACTCGGCCTGCTCCCACACGGCACGGTTGGCCGAGCGCGCCGCCTCGATGAGGGTTTCCGGGGTTGCGTGGCCGGCGGCGTCGAACGCCGACTCCAGGCTTTCGATGGCGGTGGTCGAAGCCACCTCGCCGGCTGCCGCCCCGCCCATCCCGTCCGCCACGGCGAACAGCGGATCGGCGACCAGGAGGCTGTCCTGGTTGTTGTTGCGGACCAACCCCACGTCGGTGGCCGAACCGGCGCGCAGGCGGATCATTCCGGCCCCCGGGTCACTTGCGCAGCTCCAGGGTGGTCCGCCCGAACCTCACCTTGTCACCCTTGCGGAGCGGGACGGCGGACGTGACCTTCTTGTCGTTGAGGTAGGTGCCGTTCGTCGAGCCGAGGTCCTCGACGAAGATGTCCCCGTCGCGGCGGAATACCCGCGCGTGCAGCTGCGAGACGAACGTGTCGTCGGGGAGCGGCACCCCGCAGCCGGCCGCCCGCCCGACCGTCATCTCGTCCGAGACCGCGAACTCCGTGCCCTTGTGCTCCTTGGGTTCCGCGACCACGAGCCTCTCGGGTCCCGGGTTCGACGCCGGGACCGCTTGCTGCGGCGCCGTCGGTGGGACCGGCGCTGGAAGGGGAGCCGGCTTCGGTTCGCGAAGTTCGATCCACACGGCGCGCAGCACCCTCAGGAAGAACAGGTAGAGCAGTGCGAGGAAGACGTACTTGAGCAACGTCAGAACTGGGTCTGGCACGATCCCGTCGGCGCCTCAGCCCAGGTCGAAGCGGATGGACGTGGCCCCCACCGTGATCTGATCCCCCTTGCGGAGCGCCTGGGGGGCGGTGACCGGGATGCCGTTGATCCTGGTCCCGTTGGTGCTGCCGAGGTCGGCTATCTCGAAGTGGCCCGCCTCGAGGCCGCTGTGTTCGGAGGGCCGGATTTCTGCGTGGTAGCGGCTGACGTTCGGGTCGGCGAGCGTCAGTCCGCAGTCGGGCATCCGCCCGATGGTCAGTGCCTTCGCCCCCAGCTGGAGCCGGCGCCCGTCCGGCAGGATCAGGTAGGCGGCCGGTGGCTCGTCCGCCTTGAGCATCTCGCCGGACACCAGGACCATTCCCGGTGCAAGCCCGTCGTCGGTCTCGATGACGACGGTGACCGGTCCGAGGAGGGTGTAGCGCTCAGCCTCGGCGTGCTCGAGCGCCACCGCTTCGAGCTCGCTGACCAGTTCGTCCTCGATCGCGGCGAACCGGTTGCGGTCGGGGAGGGAGAGCACGACGGTGAAGTCGTTGGGCGCGAGAGTGCCGCGGGGAGCGATGGTCCGGCGCAGGTCCATCTCCCGCGTCAGCCGCCGGCCGATCTCCACCGGCTGCAGTCCGCTGCGGAACGCCCTGGCGAACACGCCCTCGACCAGGCGCTCCAGGCGCCGCTCGAACTGTTGCAGTCCCATGCTTGCCAGTGAGCGTACTCGGGCCCGGAGTCCGATCGCGCTTCGCCCTCCCGCTGAGTGCCGAACGCAAGGGCGCCGCGGTTATGCTCGTGGATCCACTCGGGCGAGTGGCGGAATTGGCAGACGCGCAGGATTCAGGTTCCTGTGTCCGAAAGGATGTGGGGGTTCAAGTCCCCCCTCGCCCACGGTAAAAGTGCTGGTAGGAGGGGCCATAGGGGGGCCCGAGAAGGCCGACTTCTACCGGATTTCTACCCTTGCGCTCACAACTATTTGTGTGGAGGACGTCGGGGCCGTGGAGGGTGTTACCGGTCGCGTGGCGCGACGGTGCCTTGCCGGCCCGCTTCTACGGGGTTACGAGCCGGCGTGAGCGCGAAGGTAGGCCTCGACCGCGTGCTGGGGCACACCGTGGTCGTTGCCCCTGAACACGACAGGGAGTTCTCGGGTCAAGAAGGCGAGGTCGAACGCGTCCTCGGTACTGATGCCCAGCCGCCGTGCGACCTCCGGGATGGACAGCAAGTCCTGCGTCTCCACGGCTTTCATGATAGGTCTCCCAAGTCCGGGGTGAGCTTGCGGCCGACGAGGGCCGCGCAGTCGTGGAGTCGGATTCGCAGCTCGCTGCCGACTGGCGCAGCATCCTCGGCCTCGACCAGGGCGAGATAGATCACTCGAGACTCTTCGAAGGTGAGGGTGATTTCGTTGGGAAGGTCATAGCGGCTCATGGCTTGGAACCGCTCAAGCTCGTGCTGGACCGCCGAGCGGTGGCATCACCAGCCCAGCTACGAGTTCGGCGGCTTCGTCGTGGAGGGTGGGCGAGACATGGCTGTAGATGTCGAGGGTGATGGCGATGTTCGCGTGTCCGAGGCGTTCCTGCACCACGCGGGGATGTACCCCTTGCTCGAGGGCGAGGGTTGCCCAGGTGTGCCTCAAGCCGTGGACGGTGAGCCGGGGGAGTCCCTGGCGCTGGACCCGGCGGAGGAACATGGCGCTAACCGACTCAGGGTGCAGGCATGCCCCATCGGGGTGGTGGAAGACGAGGTCGTTGTCCGTGAAACCGGATCCGACGAGCAGGCGCTGTTCGCGCATCCGGCGACGGTGCTCGCGGAGGACAGCAACGGTGGCCGAGTCGAGGGAGATCGACCGCCGGCCGGTGGAGGTCTTGGGTTCGCTGATCGAGACAGCGCTCCTCACCTGGATGACGGTCTGAATGATCCGGCAGCGGCCTGCAGAAATGTCGACGTCGCTCCATCGAAGGCCGAGTGCCTCACCCCGGCGCATGCCGGTCGTGGCGATGAGCACCCAGAGGGCGTGGAGTGGATCCTGTCGCACGCGGGACGCATCGAGGAAGAGCCGAAGGGTCGCAGCGTCCCAGGCCTGAGCGGCTTCCGGCTTTTTGGTCGAGCGGGGCGGATCGGCTGCACTGGCCGGATTGCGGACGAGGCGACCCCACCGAACAGCATCTTTGAATGCTCGGTGAAGGATGGTGTGGATGTAGTTGACGGTGCGCCGGTCGAGACCTTTCACGGCGTCGCGGTCCATGCGGCTAGTGGATCGGCGCAGCAGCGACGCGAGGGTGTCTTTAGTGATGTGGGCAGCCTCGGGCAGCTCGTTCCTGAGCGTTCTTGCTGTCGCTTCGAGCGTGGCTCCCTGCTCCCGTAGTGTCCGCGCCCGGTCCAAGACGGCCGCTGAATAGCCCTGACCGGCGCGGGACGAGGGAAGACGCCCCGAAGTCAGGAGCTGGGCGTACAGTCCATTCAGCACGCCGGCATCCGCCTTCGTCAGCCGAACGCCCCCGATGCGAGGAATGACATGGAGGAAGATGTTCCGTCGGTACGAGTCGAACGTCGAGGGGCGCACCGTGGGCTCGATTGTCTGCAACCACTCGGTGAGGAACTGACCGAGTGGCTGCTGAGAGGGCTCGACGTACTCTCCCCGATCGAACTTGGAGAGGAGGTCGATTCTCGCTCGTTCGGCGTCTCGCCTGGTGCGGTAGCCGGAGTGCCACTTTTGGCGCCGGCTACCGGTCGTGGGGTCAGGATCGAGCTCGATCTTGACGTACCACCGGCCGCCCTTCCGTACAACTGAGCCGCGCATCGCTTAGTCCTTCCTCTCGGTAGCGCTGCTGCCCTCGAGAAGGGCCCAGGTTCCAATTACCAAGACATCCGCGGTTGGGTTGTGGTTCACGGGCGTTGGTCCTTCTTCTTGGCGGGTTTCTTCTGGGCCGCCTTGTGGGCAGCGACACTTTCCTTGAAGAATTGATCGTTGGCGTCAGCGAGTCGGTTGCCTTTGGCGACGTTCGCCCGCATGGCTTCGAGGCGTCGCATATGTTCGTCTTCGTCGAGGCTGGCGAGGGCTTCGTGTTGTTGGACGTCGAGGACCAGGTTGGCGAGGGAGCCGAGGGTCTCTCGCAATTGATCGAGGTCGCCTTTGAAGTGCTTGCGGATGAGGTGATGGGCGCTGATTAGGGCGACCTCCCCGGCGACGGCCCGGATGTTGTCCCGCTTCGCCTGCGAGAGCGGGTACGGCAGCTCTTCGTCGCGAGTGAAGTACCATTCGTCAAGGATGGTCTCCCATTCGGAGAGGTTGTCGGGCCGGCCGAGGACGGCTTCGAGCATGCCGAGAGTGTCGATGCGCGAGCCGGGCACATGCACCCATAAGCCGGCGGGGGGCGGGGTGAGGAAGTAGAGGACGGGCACGTCGAAGGCCCGGGCGAAGGTGACGAGATCATCCGCGGTGAACTCACGTACCCGGTTGCCGGTGACGGAGCGCTCGGCGTGGGCGACCATGGCCTCGGTCCATTCCTTGCCGGCTACCAGCGAGAGTTTCAGGGCGGTCTCGGCTTGGGTGAGCCCGCGCCTAGTGCGCAGGCGGTTGAGGTTGCCGGCGACGACCTGGTTGGGGGTCCAGGTCGGCGGATCGGGGAGTGCTTTGTGTCGGGGCATCGGGGTTTCCTGTCGCAACTCGATGACAGAGGGAGCGGATCACAAGCTTGTGGTTCACCGCAGCTGTGGGTCATACTATACGCAAGGTGATCTTGCGTCAATGGTAGCAACGGTCACGAGCGGTCAGTTCCGGTTCGTCGCGGTCACTGGGAGGTTGCGATGGGTTTGGTGGATGCTCCCGATTTCTTGACGATGGACGAGGCCGCCGCGATCTTGCGGATCGGACGGAACCAGGTTTACGAGCTGGCGCGGGTGTGGCGGGCTACCGACGGGGAGAGGGGTGTGCCGGTGGTCGAGTTCGGCCGGCTGTTGCGGGTCCCCAAGGCGGCGTTGATGCGCCTGGCCGGGCTGGTCGAGCCGATCGGTGTCGATCATGGCGGCTGAACCCGATCACGGTTGCGGTCTGCGGCTGGAGCCCCGGGCTCTCAGCCTGGGGTACCGGCACGGTTCTGACGCGTTGTTGGTCTTGTTGGACCTGGCCGTCCACGCGACCGAGTCGCCCGAAGGGGTCGTGGTGACGGCCAGCTACCGCGATGTCGCCCGGCGCCTGGGTGTCTCCAAGGACACGGTGGGGCGGCGCATGGCGGTGCTGCGCGGTGCGGGTGTGGTGGTCGAGTTGGCCGGGAACCCGGTTGATCGCTTCGAGACCCGCTCCTACCGGTTGTATCTCGATTTCGCCGGAGTGTCCCGCGAGCTGCGAAAGGTCGGCCCGTGAACTCCGGCGACCGTTCCGGCGACCGATCGGATTCCCCTGCGGTGGTGTTGTCGGCGGGGTGCCGCCCGTTTCGGCGCGCCCTGCGGCCGGTGGTGTGGGTGGTCCTCGAGGAGGTCGCGCTCGACGCCGAGCTTGAAGCCGGTCGGCTGGTGGCGCGCACGTCGGCGCGCCAGATCGCCGAGCGTCTCGGTGTCAACCCGGGCACCGCGGCCGAAGCGCTACGGGTGCTCGCGGTGCGTGGTCTGGTCAGCTTGGAGCGCGTGAAGGGTCCGGCCGGCCGGTTCGGTCTGTCGGTCTACCAGCTCCGCCCGCCCGCTGGGCTGTCGGTGCTCCGACCGTGTGCGGCGGAACCGTCCATGGTGTTACCACTGGTGGTGCAACCGGACACCGTCGGAGCCGCACAGTCCTCTCCGTGTGCGGCTGAGCCATACGTGGAGTCACCGTCGATGGTGTCACCGGATGGCGACGGAGCCGTACAGCTCTCGCCGTGTGCGGTTGTGCCGCACGCGGAGTCGTCATGCTTGGACGGGCGGGCATCCGGCCGGGCCGACCGCGAGGCCGAAACAGAGGTGCGTCCGATAGCGGCGCCCCCGGAGTCCGACAGCTCCGCCGCGGCCCCTGGGGAGGGTTCGCCTCGTCGACCGGGGCGCAGCTTTGTCTCGTCCGGCTCTTCTGGTGACTGCCCCGGGCAGACGGCGCTGGATTTCGGGTTGGGGTCGTCGTGACGGCGCTAGCGGTTGCCTCCCCGGAGGGGTGGCAGGTGTCTGTCGTGGGTTGGCCTGCGGGGGGAGACGGGCTGACGGTTGGTGGGGTGATGGTCGTGGGGATGGGGGTTGTGGTGGTGGATGGAGATGGAATGGTGGATCGGTTTGGGGGTGGTGGGGAATGTTGACGGTGACGCGGTTGACGAACGCCGAGTATCTGATCTCCTCAGTAGCGCTGAGCATCGACGAGTACTACGCCGGTGTGGGTGAGTCCCCCGGAGTATGGGCCGGCCGGTGGTCCGAGAAGCTGGGCCTGGCCGGCGTGGTGGAGGCCGACGAGCTGCGCGCCGTGGTCGAGGGGAAGCACCCGGTGACCGGCGAGGATCTTCTGGCGGGGTCGCGGCCGCGCAAGGTGAGAGCTTTCGATCTGACCTTCTCGTCGCCGAAGAGCGTGTCGCTGTTGTGGGCGTTGGCGTCTGAGCCGGTGGCCGAGGCGGTGGCGGCCGCCCACCGCGACGCGGTGGACGCCACGTTGGGGTTCTTGGAGGAGAAGGCGTCAGTGGCCCGGGTCCAGTCGCAAGGGGTGCGCCGACGGGTGGCCGCGGAGGGCTGGGTGGTCGCCCGGTTCACCCACAGAACGAGCCGGGAAGGGGATCCTCAACTGCACTCGCATTGCCTGCTCCCCAATCTGGTTCAGCGGACCACGGACAGTCGGCACGTGGGCATGGACGCGGGGCCGTTGTTCGAGTGGGCCCGGGCGGCCGGGTCGGTGTACCAGAACCAGCTGCAGCGCTCGCTGTCGTTGCGGTTGGGGGTGTGCTGGGGTCCGGATCATCACAACACCCGGGAGATCGAAGGCTTCAGCCGGGCCCAGCTGCGAGCGTTCTCCAAGCGCTCCGCCCAGATCGAGGCGGAACTGGAGGCCAAAGGCGCCTGGTATGAGTCGCCGGCGCTTCGCATGCAAGCCGACGACGAAGCGTCTCTGGCTACCCGGACCGGGAAGGACCGCTCGCTGACCCCGAGCCTGCTGGCCGGCCGGTGGGAGATCGAGGCGCGGAAGGTGGACCTGGCGGTCGGGGCCGAGTTGGAGCAAGCGGTGTGCTTCGGGAACCCCGAGGTGGAGGGGCCGGGCTGGGAGGAGATCGCCCAGGCGCTGGTCGACTCGGAGGTGGGGCTGTGCGCCCACTCGGCCCGGTTCACGCAAGCGGACGTGGTCGAGCACATCTGTGCCCTGTCGGGCGGCCGGCTCGACCTCGAGGAGATCACCGCTATGGCCGACCGGTTCCTCATCTCGGATCTGGCGGTGCGCTTGACCCCCGACGACCAGCCGGGCCGGAGGAGGGCCCTGCAGTGGTCGACGGCGGCTCATCGTGCGACCGAGGACCGCACCTTGGCCCTGGCGGACACCCTCTCCGCCCGAACCGTCCCCGCGATTAGCGGCGGGGCCGTGAGCGAAGCGCTGCAGCTGGAGCCGGGCCTGGGCCGAGATCAGGTGGCCGCGATCATGATGTTGACCGATTCAGGCGCCGGAATGCGATGTGTGCTGGCCCCGGCCGGTTACGGCAAGACAACCATGCTCCACACCGCGGCCCAAGCCGCCACCGGCGAAGGACGGCCGGTGGTGGCCGTGGCAACCACCGCCAAAGCGGTCGCCGAACTCAAGGGTGCCGGTCTGGACGCGCGCACGATCGCACGGCTGCGCATTGACCTGACCAACGGGCCATTGGCCGCCGGCACCGTGGTGGTGTTGGACGAGATCTCCCAAACCCCCACCCGGGAAGTCGAGGCCGTGCTAGCCGCGGTGGACGCCTGTCCGGGCGGGAGCATCTGGATCCTGGGTGACCCTCGCCAGTCGCAGCCGGTCGGGGCGGGCGGGATGGCCGACCACATCGAGACCCTCGCCACATCTGGCCGGATCCCGTCGGCGCAGCTGACGGTGAACCGCCGACAGGTCGACCCGACCGACCGCCACGCTCTCGGCCTGCTCCGTCGTGGCCAGGCCACAGCGTCGCAGGAATTGCGGGCCGAAAACGGCTGGGAGCACGAGCACGCCCGCCCGGGCGAAGCCCGCCAGGCCATGGCGTTCGCCGTATGCGACGACGTCGCCACCTATGGCGCCGAGCAGGTAGCGGCGCTGGTGGTATCGCACACTGACGCCGAGGACCTCGCCGATCGAATCCGAGCCTCCCTGGCCGACAGTGCGGTGATCGGCGGGCCGATCATGACCGGGCCGGGATGGACCACCGACCGTGACTACCAGGCCGGCGACCGGATCCTCCTGCATGCACGCTGCGGCCCGTCGGGCAGCCGTCTGGTCAACGGCACCACCGCCACCGTCACTCGCGTCGAAGAGACCGGGCTGACCGTCCTTGTCGACCGCGACACCGAGGAGACGGTGTTGCCGGCCAGCTTCGTACAAGGAACCCGCAAGGACGGATCGCCGAACCTCTCCCACGCCTGGGCCCGCACCGTCGACGGCGCCCAGGGCGGCACCTGGGAGGCCTGTCATTTGCTGGGCAGCCCCGCGTTGGACGCCTACAGGGGCTACACCGGCCAGACCCGCTCCCGCCAGCCGACCCACACCTGGAACACCAAACCGCTCATCACCATCGACTACGGAGGGATCCTGGCCGACCAGCGCGACCCAGCCGAAGTGGTCGCCGAGGCTCTGGCCCGCCAACCCGATCCCACCCTGGCCGCCCGGTCCGACCCCTGGACCCTGGACCGCCAACTGCGCGACCAGATAGTCGAACACGACCATGTCCTCGCCGGTCGTCCGACTGACCCCGGCGAGGAACTGGCGGCGGCCGTCGAGCAGCTGCGCCCTGTCGAGTTCCGGGTGGAGGCCATGGAGACTCTCGCCACAGGTGCCGCCAGACAGCTCGACGATCTCGGAGCGTTCTCCGGGCTGAGCCGACGGGGCCGAGAAGAGCGGCGCTACCTCGAAGACAGGCTCGCGGCCGACCAACAGCGGGCGGCGGCTGCCCGGCAGGCACGTGACGACATCGCCTCCCGCGTCCAAGCGCTCGAGTGCGACCAGATCGCCTACGACCGCTTCGAGAAGACCGAAGGGTGGCGCCGAGAAGAACTCCAAAGACTTCGCGATCGGCTTGATGACCACTGGGCCCAGACGGTGGCGACCTGCGTCCGTGCCGATGATCCACTCGCCTTCGGGATCGAAAAGGTCCGCCACGCCCGCGCCACCACCGCCGCCCGCATCGACCAACTCGACGCCTCCCTGCCCCCCGACCGGACCAGCGAATGGAAAGACGCCCGGGCCCAGCTCCCCCAGGTCGTCAGGAATCGAAACGACGCCGAACAAGCGTTGGCCGACAGCCGGGCGAGACTCGATGAAGCCAGCCGTCGCCACTGGGGACGCCACGACCGCGACGCCATCGCCGCCGCTCAAGGCAGGCTCGCATACCACCAGCAGCGCTTGGAGGAGGCCCGGACTGCGGAACACGATCTCCGGGATCGCCTCGCCGCCATCGCCGACTACCAGCAACAACGAAAGCAGGCGCTCAACGACAGCACCCCGCAGCGCCAGGAGCTCGCGACCGGCCTCGCTCAGTTCGACGCCGCTCTCGACCACATCCGCCCGCAACGCGTCCACGCGCTCGTGTCCGACCCCCCTCCTGATCTGGTCAAGCGTCTCGGCCAGCCTCCGGAATCGGTCGCCGGCCGTGCCGTGTGGTGCCACCACGCCCTACCCGTCGAAGCTGCCCTCGACCGCAACGACGGCATCAGCCCGCCCTGGACAGGCTGGAGCCAACAGACCGACCGGGCACGCCGCGAGATCAAGATCGCCGACCAACACCTGAAGCTCGTGTACGAGCCCGGCGGCATCAACCCGGCCGAGTGGGCGGAACTGGCCCAGCGGGCCGCGACCATCAGCGAGCAGGTCGTCAGAGATCTGAGAATACGAAACACGTTTGAGCAGACAATGACGCCAGCCCACCAGGCCGAGCACCACCTCGGCATCGATCGCTCAGTCGGCCTCCGGGGACCCGAAATCGACCTGTGAGCCAACAAAGCGCTTCCCGGAGCGCGAAGCCGCTTTCACGATCTATAAAAGGTGGCCTTCGGCAGGGCTCGCCGCAATGCGCTGCACACTTGCTGGACCGCGCCAGACACACCTAGAGCCGCGACGAGATTCGTGCCAATCGACCGGTGACTGGTCGTGGCGGAGGGGCCCCCTACGTCGCTTGTCGTCATATTCAGATGGTTTCGCTATCGAGCAAGCAGGACACCAGCAGCTTGACGACTTCTACTTCCTCTCGCTGGCTCGTCTCCGACGCGAACCGAAGCACATTATCCCGCAGCAATGAGCCTGCAGCCACTCCGCCACTAGCCAGATTTATAAATGCCTCAGGCGCCACGACAATCGCCGTCTCCCGCTCCTGTACCTCAGCACCAAAGATTGCTTGCCGGGTGCTGAAGTCGATGAGCCATTCCAGTCGAGGCACTGTATCGATTATGACTCTTATAGGCTTCGGGTTACCGGGAAGTCCGAGCGTTTGCAGTTTGTCGACAACTCCGGCAAAAATCTTCTCCAGTGAGGTCGTCATATGTTGCCGGCGAGATGCCGAGGTGACGCGCAGAAGAGCGGGCTGCATGTTCCAGTCCGAGCCGACAGTCGGATACTCAAGTTCCTTCAGTGTGTCGTTTAAGGCTTGTCGAAGTAACTCAGGAACCAGCCGAACGGGAATCTCAACCCCACGCCCTACAGACTCCGTCTCGATCTGGCTAGTAAACTGAACCTTGTGGTCGCCGGGGCCGATCTCAGAGCTACTACCAGAGGAAAACACACTGTTTGGATCGAGCATTTCAGAGGCCCAAGGGAGTTCCAGATACTCGCACAACGCCTGCAAGGTCACTTCCGGCTCGGTTACTAATGCCTCATAGTAGAGCCGAAAGCAAATCTCCGGGTTAGACGCTTCAAACGCAAGGGCAGGCCTTACAGTATCCAGCCAATAATGCAGTAGTGCCGCCACCAAGTTTTCCGGACTCGCCCTCACGTACGGTTCGAAGCCATAACCGCTGTATCCCCATGGGTTAGCCTCAAGTCCCGAGGCAACCATATCCATGCCGTGTCGATACAAGCAGATGAACTGTGCCTCTGGGAACACTTTGCGGATGAGTTCTGCACAGTACACACTCGTCAACGATTTCTCGCACCACCGAGCTTTCCCCAGGTGAGCCGTATATTGATTCAGTGGTTGAGAGCCCAGTAGTTTCACTTGCTCCAGGAGCTCCGCCGGCGGATTGTCTAGGTCAAAGATATCTTCGCCGACCAGCGACGTTCTAAGGACAGTCGATACAAATATGAAGGTTTGGAGAAGGTTGCTTAGATTCGTCTCCGGTGGCGCCGCGATGAGCGGGTGAGCACCGAGGTGTCGCTGAAGAAGGGTCGATCCGGATCGAGCAGCTGTTAAGATGAAAATGGGTGACTGCCTGGAACTACGGCTGACTGTCATTCCCTGCAGGCGAGGCAGAAGTCGAATTGGTGTCAGGCCGAAGAGTGACGGTACAACTCACTGGGATGCCATACTTCTGTCGGTATTCGTTGCGTTCAGCGGGGTTAAGATCGTGGAACTTCTTGCCATCAATCTCTTTCGTAGCGATGATGCTCTTAGGATACCGATACATGACACATGGTTGGCTCAGCTGAGACTGGAAGAATGAGGCCATATTGCCAGGCGCAGGTGCAAAGTGTGCGCTCCTGGCTCCGGACGCCGAGGGTAGGCCTTGAAGTCCGAAGGATATCGTCAGACCGGTCCCAAGGGTCACAGTGCCCAGGATGATTGCTCGTCTTCTGTTCATAAGCATTGGATACCACCTTGGCCGGATCATGGGTGGATGCTGACGCAGGGCCTACCGGGGATGCCAGGGTTCGCAGCCCAAGAATTGCAAGCTGTTGTATAACTCCATGAGGTGCTGTGGTAAGGATAGATCGTCTTCGAGAAGAAGCTGTATGAACGGCAACCCGAGACCCTATAAGAGGCCGTCACTCCGATAGAGGCAAGATAAAACTTCGCTATGGGGTTGCATGTCCGAGGAGTTACTGAACCCCCAGTGTACCAAGTGCTAATGTAATCGCCTCTACCCACGACACTTGTGCAGACCGATTTGTTGCAATGCAGTCCGCTATTGTCCGGGATCATGTTGGCTCTCCCCACCCCTTGTTGAGCAACGAGACGAGAAACAGCAGTCGTGGAAACGGAGGCCGACGCGAGTTCCGCAGGGATGGAAACGAGCGAAGGAACCACAACTGCCGCGATGGCGGCCTGACGGAGTTTCATGGCTGACACCCCCCTGCGTCACGAGTGCCCTTGGGTCTGCTAGCAAATGGCAGAACCGAAGGCATCCCTCTGATCCGGCCGGTCCCACCTGATGGCCGAAAAGCTCGCAGTGCCATCTTCCACCTCCCTTAGGGGAGGGGGCCCTCTTGTCCCCACCTCGTATCGCATACGTATCACACTTCGCGGTAGACGTCAACCAAGGCGCGTCGGATCTTGCTTTCGAACAATCACGGCGCCATCTAGCCGCACGCGTTCGGTCACGAATGAGTGACCCCCAGGCGTTCGCCTTTCCGGCATTCCTGCGCGACGCCGAGTCCGAACTGTTCTCCTTGGTGCTACCAACAGAAGTCGGCGACAACACCCGTCATGAGCGCGCTGACGATGGCGACGCTCGCTTCGTCCACGATGGCCCATTGGGTGCGCGAGGGCGGGCGGCCAGCGCCGAATCTTCGAAGGGGGGCGAGCGCAGCTAACGGCGGTGATTGAGTCCCAGGCCTTGCTACCTCGGTACATGAGGCCACGTCGGGAACAACAGGGATTGAGCCGCCGGCGGGGCGCGGCAGCGGTCTCGCATGGTCCTACTCACAGTCGCCACCGATCCGGCCTGGGAACTGGTGCTGTCACGCAACTCTCCAGGACGTAAATGGTCGAGCGCGTCGGCACGTTCAGCAACTGCGCGGCCGTGGCCGGTCACGATCCAAGCGCCTCGCCTGTCACAACCCGGTCCCCGCTGAAAACGAAAGAGCCGGTAAAGGTAAAGACGTGCCAGGCGGCGACTTGTCACGCCGGTCGGTCTCGACGCTGTCGCTCGAGGCCACCGGAACTAGGGTATGCGACTAGACCGCAGGCCTGCCCAACGACGCCCACGATCACTGCAACTCGTACCCATCGGCTGGCTCGTGTCAGACTCTGCACCTCGGTGGTTGGATAGGCCAGACGCCGGCGGCACTTCGTCGTGAGCGATCTTGCCCGATCGGCACCGAAATCCCCGCGGGACCCAGTCCCAACGGGAATGGCGACCTGCGAGGCATCCCAACAGGATCCACGTCATCCACGCAGAGGTATCCTGTCAGCGATGCAGGGATACCTTCGATGGTACCTCCGTTTCGGCGCTGTCACAGCAGCGGTGTTCGCCGGAGCTTTCGTCAGTTGGAACGACGTGGGTGTTCACGATTCGGACGCTGTCCGCGTGCCCGCGGCGGTTCTTGGCGCGGGGATGGTGGCCGGAGGGGTGTTCATGTTGTGGCTCCTATTCCTCCTCGTCTCCATCAATTCCAATAAGCCACGGCAGGGTTCCCGTCAGAAGCGGCGGATAGCAGCTCGTTACGGATCTTCAACCAGCGACTGTTAACCCCGAACCGGGAGCGGTGGCCGCGGCTCGGTGGAACTGCACGCCTCCCTGATGTGATCACAAGATGATCACATCACCCTGAGGATCGGTCGGTATGGACCCGTTCGAGCCGGGATAGCCGTAGGGCGGATACCTGCCGTGAACAGCCGATTCGCTCTTTACGGGGATGGTGAGGGAGGGGCGCGTCAAGAGTTCGGGTCCTCAGATCAGAGTTACCTCGGGGTGCGGAGTGCCCTTCGCCGAGTCGCGGAGTCGCGGAGTTGTGATTCCCTTGGTCCCGACTCCACGTCTGATCCCGCCGGCGCTTCTACCGAAACTTCTACCGGACCGGGTAGAAGAAGCCA
>DATLUM010000041.1 GCA_035533095.1 Acidimicrobiales bacterium
GGGGACGCGGATCGTGTTGCGGGTCTGGGTCGCGAGTTCGTCGAGCAGGCTCTTGAAGCTGTGACAGGTCTCGCCGGCCGGGGTGCGTCTGGTCTGGGCCTTGTGCTGGGCGGCGGGTGAGCGGGTGGCCTTCGCGACGGGGTCGGCCGCGATCGGTGGGTGTTCGTCTTTGAAGAGCAGTGGCGCCCAGGCGGCGCGGAGGTGCCAGGTGAGGTAGTAGGCGAGCATGCAGAGCAGTACGTGTGCGCGGACCCTGGTGTCGAGGTGGTGGTGGATCGGTCGGATCTGTAGTTCGGGGCCTTTGAACGTTTTGAACGCGCGCTCGGCCTGTTCGAGGCCCTTGTAGGCGCGCACGACGTCGTTGCTTGCGAGTGTGGTGGCGGGTTCTGAGGTGCGGATCACGTAGAACCCGTCGAGTGACTGTTCGGCCGTGATCTGTTCGGTTTTGCGGGTGAAGGTGAATGTGGTGTCGGTGATCTGGATCTGGAAGTGTTTCTTCATGCGGTAGCGCTTGATCGCGGGGCCGACGGCCAGTCCGATCGCATCTGCGCCCAGGAGCGTGCCGCGTGTGACGCGGTCAGTGATCAGCTGGAGTTCTGTCTCGGTTGCGGCGAGTAGTGCTTCGCGTTTGTGGGTGCGCTGCGCGCCGACGA
The DNA here is from genome assembly GCA_035533095.1 of Acidimicrobiales bacterium. NCBI lineage: Bacteria > Bacillati > Actinomycetota > Acidimicrobiia > Acidimicrobiales > Acidimicrobiales bacterium. Next base: position 654 of record DATLUM010000041.1, read on the forward strand.
GCGGGTTGCGACAGACGACGAGGCGTTCGCCGGGGTAGTCCGGGCTGGTGATCTCGGCCAGGTTCTGCTCGTCAAACAGCGAGGGCTGCAGCGCGCCGCTGACCAGCAGCTTCTTGATCTGCGGCGCTTTCAGCGCCGTGATCCAGCCGACACCATCGGTCGAGGCGAGCAGGTCGATGTTGGCCTGGGTGACCATCCCGCGATCACAGACCACGACCACGCGCGCCAGACCGAAGCGCGTCTTGAGCTTCGCGATCTGCGCCGGCAGCGTCGCGTGATCATGCAGTTCCCCGGAGAACACTTCGACCGCGATCGGCCGGCCGGGCTTGTCACACAACAACCCGTAAATGATCTGCGGCGTCCCGCGCTTGCCGTCACGCGAATACCCCAACCGAGCGAGCGGGCAGGCGTGTCCCTCAAAATAGGAGGACGAGACGTCGTAGAGCACCAGCTCGCCATCGCCGAGGTGGCGTTTGGCGAGGCGATCCTCGATCCGCGCCTGACGATCCACGAGCCAGTCAAGCGCCGCGTACAGATCATCCTCAGTGGCCCCCATCACACCCAACTCCTCGGGCAGGATCGAGCGGCCCAACGCGCGCGAGCTCTCGAGCTTTGACGCCGGCGCGATCACGCGCTGACAAATCATCGCCAGACACAGATCACGCTCACGGCTGGGCCGCGGATCGATCAGCCGCGCCAACCCGAGCCGCCCTGCCATCGCCAGGACCGCGCGCACATGGCCGGCCGCGACCGAGCGCTCGATCTCGAACCCCTCGCCCGCCGCGACGTAGCGGGTGCCGCGCAGCGCGCCGCGGATCAGCTCAATGACCTCCGGCGGCAGATGCGACAGATTCGCGAGCGTCTGCTTCTTGACCTTGCCGTCCTCGCGATAGGAGCGCCGCAACAGCGTCGTGTTATAGACCGCCTCTCCCGACCGGCGCTCCGTCGTGACCACGTGCATCGCACCCGATGGACGAGCATGCCTTCCCACAACCAGGAATCTACCGCACCCACCGGACAGAAAGTGGTGACCACAACCAGCGACAGCAAAAAAGCCGGAATCCCCCACAACCACAGCGATCCCGGACCCTATCCAGGCTGACTACGAGGGGAACTTCGGGCTAGTTGTGCTGCCCGCGTGGCGGGCGGTCGCGGGCTGGTGAAAATGGGGATGATTGGGGGGTCGCCCGCGACGCCGATCGCTTCTTGGTGCTGGTGAGCCCGAGGCTAGTTTGGCGTGTGGGTCTCCCCGGAGCTCCGGATTGTTGCCTTGAGCACGCCTGTCAGACTCGCCAGTTCTCAGAGGCCCCTGGGCGACGTTGGTGTCGATCACGTCGTGGAGGTTCAGTGATGGAAACGGTGGTCGAGCGTCCGGCGGGGCTGGATGTTCATAAGGCGCAGGTCACTGCGTGCGTGCGTGCCCCGTCGGTTGAGGGGCGCGGGCGCGAGCAGCATGTGGCGGAGTTTCAGACGACGGTCGCGGGGCTGTTGACGTTGCGCGACTGGCTGTCGGCGCACCGGGTCACGCAGGTCGCGATGGAGGCGACCGGCGTGTTCTGGAAGCCGGTGTGGGCGGTCCTTGAGGACGAGTTCGACTGCATGCTCGTCAACGCCCGCCACGTGAAACAGGTCCCCGGGCGTAAGACCGATATCAGCGATGCGGCGTGGCTGTGCCAACTGTTGGAGGCCGGGCTGCTGGCCGCGAGTTTCGTGCCGCCGAAGCCGATCCGCTCGCTTCGGAACGTGACGCGGTATCGCAAGACGCAGATCCAGGAGCGCGCGAGGGAGGCCAACCGGCTGCACAAGGCGCTCGAGGACACCGGGATCAAACTGGACTGTGTCGCGACCGACATCCTCGGCAAGTCCGGCCGCCTGATGCTCGACGCGCTGATTGCGGGCACGACCGACCCCGAGGTTCTCGCCGATCTCGCCAGGGGCCGCCTGCGCGCGAAGATCCCGGCGTTGCGTGAGGCGCTCGCGGGCCGCTTCGATCATTTGCATGCGGTCTGGATCGGCGCGATCCTCGACCACATCGATTTCCTGGACGGGCAGATCATGAGCCTGACCGAGACGATCGCCGAGCAGATCGCCCCTTTCGAGAGGGCCGTTGAACTGTTGTGCACGATCCCGGGCGTTCAACGGCGCACCGCTGAGGTCATCGTCGCCGAGATCGGCCTGGACATGTCGGTGTTCGCTGACGCCAAGCACCTCGCGTCCTGGGCCGGCCTGTGCCCCGGCAACCACCAGTCCGCCGGCAAACGCCGCTCGGGCACGACACGCAACGGCTCGAAATGGCTCGACTGGGCGCTCGAAGAAGCAGCGCTGGCCGCGATCCGCACCAAAGACGTCTACCTCGCCGCGCAATATGCGCGACTCAAGCCGCGTCGCGGCCACAAGAAAGCCCTCGGCGCCGTCAAACACTCGATCATCGTCGCCTGCTGGCACATGCTCACCACCGGCGAGCTCTACCGCGACCTCGGCGGCGACTACTTCCGCACGCGCGACCCCGAACGCCTCACCAAACGCCTCGTCAAACAACTCGAAGCCCTCGGACACCACGTCACGCTCCAAGAAGCCGTCGCAGCCTGAACGCTATTTTCCTGTCAGATTGGGGGCCATGGAACGGGCGCAGGTCGTGATCATCGGGGGCGGCATCGCCGGCGCGAGCGCGGCCTAC